>CAYNNW010000032.1:0-10773 GCA_964398435.1 uncultured Gaiellales bacterium
GCATGCAACGATGCCCGCCGGGACCGACCGTCCCCGCCGGCGCAGGATGACCATCAGGGTTGCCGCGAGCAGCGCATTGAGGATCGATTCGTACAGAAACGTCGGGTGAAACGTCTCTGCACTTCCCGTGGATTCGGGGCGGAATCCCGGTTCGATCTCCAGTGCCCAGGGAAGGTCGGTTGGGCGGCCGAACAGCTCCTGATTGAGGTAGTTGCCCCAACGCCCAATGGCCTGCGCACATGCGATTGCCGGTGCTGCGCAATCCAATGCGCGCAGTACAGGGAATTCGTGGCGTCGTGCCAGGAGCACGCCCACGGAAGCTCCGGCGGCAACCGCACCGTAGATTCCCAGGCCACCGTGCCACACCTGCAGTATCTGCACTGGATGGTCGGCGTAGTACCCGGCGCGCGTGGCAACGTGGTACAGCCGTGCCCCAACGAATCCGGCGATCACTGCCGGGATGTAGATCGCCCCGATGCGATCGGTTGGAATGGCCAGCGCACGAAGATTCCGCTCGTTCAGCGTCCAGGCAACGATCACTGCTATCCCAATGACGAGACCATAGAGGTGGAGAGTCACGGGGCCGAGTTCGACGTTGTGGATCGGCGGTGGCGGAATCGATGCAAGCGCGAATTCCCCGCGGAGGGCGTCCATCAGCTGACCGACGGCGGGGGCGGGGGAGGCGGTACCGGCGCACCCCGTCGCCTGCCCAGCGCGTGACCGGCGACCAGACTCTCGAGCATCTGGCCGTATGCGGTGCGCGTTTCGTTCGTGAACTCACACCGGAAGTGTTCTGCGGATACGCCCATTGCCTCATCGACCTGGTCGTCAATGACGCGGCAGGCCAGATGCATCACGTCGGGCAATCCCGCAACTGTCTCCAGGCGGGCATCGGTATCGACCTCAAACGTGAATATCGCACCGCTCCGCAGTGGAGCGTGTGTTGACAGGAGCATGCCGTGGGCGCTCATGTCGAGGATGTGTCCGGTCGTCCGGTTTCCACTGGCCTCGATCACCGTTCCGTGCACATACACGCGCTGTCGGTAGCTTCGACGTCGTTCCTTCATGCCCCAACCCTACAGGTCGTACATGCGTCGACCCCAGGGATTGTTTGCCGAACGGGTGATTGTGGGCACGAGCCCTCCATGTCTGATGAATCTCCACGAATTCAGGTGCGTCGAAATGGTCCGCTCCTCGTCACCGGCGATGTTGAGCTCATTGACTGGAACGGCGACCCAATACCGCTTCCGGACGGCGTGCCGGGGCGATACAAGTTGTGCCGATGCGGCGAGTCGGCAGAGAAGCCGTTCTGCGACGCGGCGCACAAGCAGTGCGACTTCAAGCCCGACCCGGAAGACTGATCTGGCGCGGCTACAATGGGCGATATGCGAATTCTCAGCGGCATACAGCCCACGGGCGAAAAGCACCTGGGCAACTACATAGGTGCGATTCAGCACTATGTGACAGCCCAGGACGAGGGTGACTCGTACTACTTCATCGTCGACCTGCATGCGTTGACTGTTCAGCCGGATCCGGAGGAGGTTCGATCGCGGACCCTTCGCACTGCCGCAATGCTTCTGGCTGCAGGGCTCGACCCCGACCGCTGCACCCTGTTCGTTCAGAGTCACGTGGGGGATCTGCACACGCAGCTGCAGTGGTTGCTCAGCTGTGTTGCAACATTCGGCGAGCTTCGACGAATGCACCAGTTCAAGGACAAGTCTGACGGGCGAGGCGAAAACGTCAGCGTGGGACTGCTGACCTATCCGGTGCTGCAGGCAGCAGACATCCTTCTGTACAACATCGATCGCGTACCGGTCGGCCACGATCAGAAGCAGCACATTGAGCTGGCCAGAAACCTCGCCCAGCGATTCAACAACCGGTACGGCGACCTGTTCGTGGTACCGGAGCCGGTGATTCCCGATGTCGGTGGCCGGGTGATGGACCTGCAGGCGCCGGAACGGAAGATGTCGACCACGGGCGGGTCGCCGAAAGGCACGGTCTACGTCACCGACGAGCCAGATGTCATTCGCAAGAAATTCCGCAGTGCGGTAACTGATTCGGACGGCGAGGTGCGTGCCGCGGCGGACAAACCGGGCGTCACCAACCTGCTGGAAATACTGTCCGTGGCTACCGGCCGAGGTATCCCGGAACTGGAACGCGAATTTGACGGTAGCGGCTACGGCGCATTCAAGGATGCCGTCGCCGATGCGGTGATCCAGATGCTCGAGCCGGTTCGGGAACGCTTTGGCGACTTGATTGCAGATCCGGTTGGCGTGAGCAAAATACTTGCCGACGGGGCCGAGCGCGCGCGAGCGCAGGGCGCGCCCCAGGTTGCGCGAGCACTCGAGATGATGGGGTGCCTGCCGGCGGGAGCAGCTGCACCCGCCGTCCTTGACCGTCGCTAGACTTCCCCGAGTGCGACCCGTTGACCTCCAGCTCGATCTCGACACCTATGCAGGGCCATTTGACCTGCTGTGCACGGTGTTGCTCCGGCGCGAACTGACGCTGACCGACGTTCGACTGGCTGAAGTCGCCGTCGCCTACGTCCAGCAACTCGCGCAGCAGGGCGATATCGCCCCCGACGACGCGTCGGAGTTTCTGCTGCTGCTCGCCTCCCTGATGGAGATCAAGGCGCGCGAGTTGCTGGCAAGCGATGACGTACTCGACATCGAGGAGCCTGGGTCGCTTGAGTCCCAGGAGGAAATGCTCGACGCGTTGATTCGATACGCAACGTTTCGTGCGGCATCTGCCTGGCTCGGCATTCGCGGATCGAGGCCCCGTACGTGGCGCTCGGCTGCACGGCCGGTGATCAGGCGGCGGCGAACGTATGACGGTCCGTCGCTCGATCCAGCGCTGTTGCAGCGGTCGATGAATGTGCTGCTGGCGCAACCGGGCGTCGATGTTCGGCACCTTGTCGGACGACATGCGTCGGTCCAGCAGCTGGCCGGACGCATGCTCCAGCTGCTGCAGCAGCGACGGTCCTTCGACTTCGATGAGACCTTCTCGACAATGACTCGCCTGGATCAGGCGGTCGCTTTTGTTGCGATGCTCGAACTTGCCAGATCGGGTCGGCTGACGATCCGCCAGGAGCAGCCGTTCAGCAGCATTTCCATCGAGGCTGCAGTCGCTGCGGCGGCATCAGAATCCGCCGAGTCGGCCACGCACGCAGCGGACGCGGCGATGGACACGATCGACCACGACGACATCGACAGACACACGGAGGTGTCGATCGCATGATCATGGACGACGACAATCTCGAATCGGATACGGACACGGTCGACGACTCGCAGTCCAGCAGCGACACCGACAATGTCATCCAGTTGCGCCCGCGTCATGACGGCACGGCGCTGATCGTTGGGGCCGCCTCGACTGCCGAGCCGGGAGACAACCTGACCCCCGACGGTCTGCCGCGGCTGTCGCACGAGCATCCGCTGCCCGAGATCAGCCGCGAGGCGGCACCGCTGGAGCATCAGATCCAGGCGCTGTTGTTTGTCGCATCAACGCCACTGACCGTGGAAACGATTTCCCAGGCAACATGTGCATCAGAAGAGGACGTACATGGCTGCCTGCTCGACCTGATGACCGAATGGTCGAATGAGCGGAGCGGCATCGTTCTGGAACGCGTCGCCGGTGGCTGGGCGTTGCGCACGTCCGACACTGTCGCGGACGCGGTTGCGCGACTGTACGAGCCCCCCGCCGACACGCGCCTGACGCCGGCGGCACTTGAGACACTGGCGGTCGTTGCCTACCTCCAGCCGATCAGCCGGCCGGATGTCGCCCGGATCCGTGGTGTATCGGTTGACGCCGCCATGACCAGTCTGTTGGACCGTGGATTCGTCGAAGAGGCCGGTCGGTCCCAGACCGGTGCCGTGCAGTTCCGTACGACGGCGCTGTTCGAGCGGGCGTTTGGATTGAGCGGCGTGGGTGAGCTGCCGGCGATCGAGGGGTTCATCCCTGGCCAGGACGACGTCGACGAGCTTCGTGCACAGCTTGAGCAGATGGCAGCTGCTCGGGTCGAGTAGTCGCCGCACCGCAGTGGAAGGTTCCGAACCGATCAGGCTGCAGCGGTTGCTTGCCCAGGCAGGAGTTGCGTCCCGTCGTAAGGCAGAGGTGCTGATCCGGCAGGGACGAGTTACGGTCAACGGTGAGCACGCAACGCTGGGCATGCAGGTATCACCTGGCGATTCGATCCGATTGGATGGGGTCGAGGTCGGCCCCGAGGCTCCGTGCTGGATAGCGCTCAACAAGCCTGTCGGAGTTGTTACGACACTTGACGACCCGCAGGGGCGTCACACGGTTGCTCATCTCGTCGATGGCGCCCCGGCCCGCGTCTTTCCGGTCGGTCGACTCGATCAGGACACGGCTGGATTGCTGTTGATGACAAACGACGGCGAGCTTGCACATCGCCTGACGCATCCGTCGTTTGGCGTTGAGAAGACATATCTGGCCAGGGTTGATGGCCGTCCGTCGAATGCAGCGCTCGCTCAACTCCGAACCGGCGTTGAGCTGGAGGACGGGCCGACTGCACCCGCACAGGTCCGACTGGTTCAGGGCGGGGCGTCGGAGTCTCTGATTGAGATCGTTATTCACGAGGGGCGGAACCGTCAGGTGCGGCGGATGTGCGACTTCATTGGCCACCCCGTTCGTGAGCTGGCACGGACAAAGGTCGGGCCGCTCTCACTCGGTTCGCTGACTCCTGGCGAGTGGCGTCCACTCGAGCCGGTTGAGGTTCGACGGCTCCGCAAGGCTGTCGGCCTGTCTCCAGCACGACATCGCGACAGTGATCGCACTGATCCACGCAGCAATTCAGTCGATTCGTAGCTGCTAGCGGAACAGATGTACGGCGAGTGCCGCGAGGCCGCCGCCAGCAATTGCCGGGATCACGATGGCCACGAGCAGATGCGTCGATCGCCCCGGTGCCTTTGGTGTGTGGCCGGGGTTGATACCTGCAGGAAGGCGCGTCGATGTCGACGCACCAGACTGGGCTGCGACAGGGGTGCTTACCTGCGCTGATGGGCCCGGTAGCGGTACCGAACCGGGCGCGGCGGGCGGAGGCAGGAGGCCGCCAGGTACGGGCACGGGGATCGACGGCGCGGCAGCATGTGCCTGCATCGCCGAGGCGTCCGGTGCGTGCTCTGGAACGTATGGCATCGGTGCCTGGTACAGCGTCTGATCGTGACTGGCAACCTCAGGCTGGTGCCCGACAACCGAGCCGTGATCAGGCTCCTGCACAACCGGCGCCTGATGCCAGTGCCACTGCCCATGCTCATCCATCCAGGCTCCGGCAGCGCCTTCGCTGTACTCGACCTGATGGTACTCCTGCACCGGCTGGTGTTGGGGTGCTGCTGGCTCCTGCTGAGATGGATACCAGTGTCCCGGTGCCACGGCCGCGCTGACCATCGTTGCGGGTCCGGAGAAGATTCCACCGAGCGGATCGGCAATCACCGTTGCATCTGCCGCGGGAGGTGTCACAGGAATTGGCGCCGGTGGCTGCTGCATCGGCGCCTGATCCTGGGCGTACTGCTGGGCCGGGGCATAGTGCTGCGCCTGACCCTGGGCGTACTGCTGGTGAACCGGTGCCGGCAGCGGCGTCGCCACGGGTGCCGGCGCAGGCTGGTGCGCGTGTGGCGGGTGATACAGATGTGCCGGTGCCTGCGCCTGGCTCTGTGCGTGTGTCTCAGCGGCCGGGTGTAGCGGCTGCACCGGCGGCTGCGCCGGTGGCTCGTGTGTCCCCGGCAATCTGGGCAATGCCAGTGCTGCGGGGAGGGCTACGTCGCGCGGAGGTGCTGCGTCGGCCTGCGGAGCGGAAAAATGTGACACCTGCATCTGCGGATTGCTGCGCGCGTCCGCACGACCATCGCTGGATGGCATGTACGTGAACGGCGGCGCAGGAGCCTGAAACGTTGGCATCTCACCGCCAGGGACAGATCCCGGTGTCGCAACGTGATGCGACGTGCCGGGATTCAGTTGCGGCTCATTCGCCTCGGCCTCGTGTGGCTGGGGCGGGTGATACGTGTACGTTCCAGTCATTCACTACCCTTTACGGCGGTTGCAGGCGCCAATGGACATTGGGTCCACTATCCGACCGATGGGCAAATCTGGCAAGATCCCTGACGCTGATGGAACGCCCCACTCGACATCGTTCCGGCGAACGGGTAGCTGTTCCGCTGGGAAATTCCGTACTTCATGCCGATTCTCGTGGTGAATCAGCGCGCCCAGCGTGTGGCAACGGCAGCTTTGCGCTGATCGCTGGCCCCTGCGCAGTAGAGAGCGAAGCGGGGCTTCGGGATGTTGCAGTGGCAGTTGCAGCAGCTGGTGCGGTTGCCCTTCGCGGTGGTGCATTCAAGCCGCGCACATCTCCGTACAGCTTTCAGGGACTCGGCGAAGCCGGTCTGGAGATTCTCGCGCGCGTACGTGAAGAAACCGGGCTGCCAATCGTCACGGAGGTACTCGATCCCCGGCGTGTTGCGCAGGTTGCCGCGGTTGCCGATGTGCTGCAGATTGGTGCACGCAACATGCAGAACACACCACTGCTGACCGAGGTTGCGCAGTCGGGGACAACTGTCATGCTGAAGCGGCATCCGGGGGCGACGGTCGATGAGCTGCTCGACGCTGCCGAGTACCTGCTGGTCGAGGGCTGTGAGGACGTGATCCTGTGCGAGCGCGGAATCCGAACGTTCGAGCATGGCACCCGCTACACGCTGGATATTGCAGCGGTCCCGCAGATTGCCGCGCGCACGCACCTTCCCATCATCGTTGACCCGAGCCATGCTGCGGGAAATGCGGCCCTCGTTCCGGCGCTGGCGCGAGCCGCTGTGGCCGCGGGGGCGGACGGGCTGATGGTCGAGGTTCATTCCAATCCACGTGCTGCGTTGTCAGACGGTCCGCAGAGCCTGGACATCGATACATTTGTCCGGCTTGCACGGGAGATCGACGCACTGCGGTCGACCCGGACGACCGCTGAATCGGATTCGGGGCTGCCCGCTGATCGACCCGCGGCGGCCGTCGGAGCATGAGCACGCTTACAGTTCGACCAGCGTCCTCACTGCAGGGTGAGCTTCACGTCCCTGGCGACAAGTCGGTCTCGCATCGGGCACTGTTGCTTGCGCTTGTCTCGAGCGATCCCGTACACATCCATGGGCTTGCCCCTGGCGCGGACGTCGCCTCGACGCGTGCCGCCATCGAGCAGCTGGGTGCACAGGTAGACCCGCTCGACGGTGACGACAGTGGTGCGGATGTCGTGGTGCGTGGCACCGGGCTTCGCTTTCTGAACCAGGATGCGTCGGTGACCATCAATGCGGGAAACTCGGGCACGCTCGCCCGCCTGCTTGCCGGTCTGCTCGCCGGGCAGCCGGGGCAGGCAACGATTGTCGGTGACGAATCGCTGTCCACGCGGCCGATGAATCGGATCGCCGAGCCGCTGCGGACGATGGGTGCAGCGATCGACCTGGCCGATGGCGGCACATTGCCCATGGTGATTCGTGGATCCCGACAGTTGGCTGCCGGCGAGTTCGACATTCCGATAGCCAGCGCACAGGGACAGGGTGCCGTCTTGCTGGCGGCGTTGAGCGCTGACGGCGATGTCACCGTGCGACTCCCCGCAGCCGTCCGGGACCACACGGTGCGGATGCTGCGACTGGCCGGACTGCAGGTCTGGCAGTTTGATGGCACACGTGCTGCCACCGTTCGTCCCCCGACTGCAGGCGTGCAGCTGCCTGAGATGTTCATTGCTGGCGACCCATCGGCCGCTGCACCGTTCATCGCGGCTGCAACTGTGCTGCACGAATCGCTGCTGAGACTCCCCTGCGTGCTGCAGACGCCAGGACGGACCGGTTTCACTGATGCGCTTGAGCGCATGGGCGCGCGGATCGCGCTGTCGGCGAGAGGAACAGTCTCTGGTGAGCCTGTTGCCGATCTGGAAGTCACGTCATCGGGCATCTCCCGGGTCGACATTGAGCGGGATGATGTGCCTGGCATCGTCGACGAGCTGCCGCTGCTCGCATTGCTTGCGCAGTTCTGCAAGGGCGAGACGGTGATTTCCGGTGCCGGCGAGCTGCGGCTCAAGGAAAGCGATCGCATTACCGCAACGGTGCGGGCGCTGCGTGACATCGGAATCGTCGCCGAGGAATTGCCTGACGGACTGGTGGTCCGAGGGTCCGGGCAGCGGCCCGAAGGTGGAACGATCGACGCCGCAGGAGATCACCGACTCGCCATGCTTGCCGGAATCGCCGGCCTCGTCTCGAGAAGCGGCGTAGAGGTGGTTGGAGCCGAGTGCGTCGATGTCAGCTTCCCCGATTTCTTCCAGGTGCTTGAGTCCTTGGCGGTTCGCTGACACCGGGGGCAGCGACTCCCTGCTGGGCGCTGCGGCGGTGTGAATTGTGTGCGACACTTCAAGGTCGACATGGATCAGTCACATCTCCTGCAACGTGCGCGGGCCCGCTTCCGGCGTGGCTCAGGTCAGTCGGGGCGACGCTCGGTAGTGCCGCACGCCGGCGTCACCGGCGACGCACCCGGGACCACGTCTGCACTGCTGGCAGCTGGTCAGACAAGTGAACACGACAAGCCCGACACCGGGCATGACATGCTGGCTGAGCGGGCCCGGCTGCCACGCTGGATGCGCCCGCTGGTCATCACCATCGACGGGCCAGCGGGATCAGGAAAGAGCACAATAGCGCGGCTGCTTGCCGAGTCGCTGGGATTCCAGTATGTCGACACCGGCGCGACCTACCGGGCGCTTGCCTGGCGCGCACTCGACACGGGCGTTGATCTGGCCGACGAGGACGAGCTCGTGTCCCTCGCTCGTCGCGAACCCGTGTTGCTCGCATTCGATTCGGTGACGCCTGGCTGGCGCGTTCGCATCGGTGGCGTCGATGTCACGGACGAGATCCGTACGCCGAGGATTGACGAAGCTGCCTCCAAGGTCGCGCGACATCCGCGTGTTCGCGAGTGCCTGGTTGAACGGCAGCGGGAGATCGTCGGGTCCCGTGACAGTGTGCTCGACGGTCGCGACTGCGGGACCCGCATCATTCCGGACGCAGACCTCAAAGTGCTGGTCACAGCCGATTTTGAGGAACGGGTTCGCCGCCGTGCAGGACAGTTCACCAGTGATGCGGCTGGCGACACGGTTGCTGAAACGATTCGTGCCCGTGATGAACGTGACGCGCCCCAGAGTGTGGCGGCAGACGATGCGGTGGTGCTCGATACGACATCGTTGGACATCGATGCCTCCGTCGCGCGACTGGTTGAGATGTGGCTGGAGCGGCGCGGCAGTCTGCTGGATGGTGAGACGACCGGCGGTCGAACTGCACTCGATTGGATTTCGAATGCCCACGAGGAACGGTTCGAGCGGACGCTGAAGACAACACGACTCATCTGGGAGCGTGGCTTTCGGCTTCGCGTGCACGGTGCCGCGCGCGTCCCCGAGCGCAACTGCATGTTCATAGCGAACCACAGTTCGATGTGGGATCCGGCCTTCCTGGTGGTGCCGCTTCGACGGCGGATCCGGTTCATGGGCAAGGTCGAACTGACCAAAGTTCCGCTCGTCAAAGACCTCGCTGATTCGGTGGGGATGTTCCCGGTACGGCGCGGCGCCGGCGACCGCGTCGCGCTCCACATTGCTGAGTCAATTCTGCGTGGCGGTGACTCCCTCGGAATCTTCCCCGAAGGAACACGGGTCTACGAAGGCGCATTGGGGCGACCACGAGCCGGGGCCGCCCGTCTTGCACTGGTAACGGGGGTGCCCATCGTTCCTGTGGCGATACTCGGGAACCGCTGGCGCGAATCACTGCTGCGGGTCGACGTCGCCTTTGGCGAGCCCCACTACGTGGATGGACTCAGCGCCACACCGTCGAACGTCGCTGCAGCAACAAACGCAGTCTGGGCCGACGTACTCGAACTGTGGGAAGCGATGCGACGCGGAAGGTCCGGCCTGTGACCGATCTTGAGGACATTGACATCGACGTAGTTGAAGACGACCCACCACAGTCGTACATCGGCCGGGTGGCAGTCGTTGGCTATCCCAACGTCGGCAAGTCGACGCTGGTCAATCGCCTGAGCGAAACGCGTGCTGCCATCGTTCACGAGACCGCCGGCGTCACACGAGATCGCAAGGAAATCGCGTGCGAGTGGAACGGCGAGCGCTTTCTGCTGATCGACACGGGCGGCGTTGACGCAGGTGATCCCCGACCCATGGCTCGCCAGGTCATTGAGCAGGCGCGACTTGCGATTGCAGAGGCCGATCTTGTACTGCTCGTCGTCGATGCACGGCATGGGGTATCGGCCGCCGACCACGAGATTGCCCAGCTGTTGCGAACCGAACGGGCCGAGGTGCTTGTTGTCGCCAACAAGCTCGACAATCCGCGCCGAATCTCCGAGGCACTCGTCTTTCATGAACTCGCCCTGGGGGAGCCGATTCCTGTATCAGCACACCACGGCACAAACACCGGCGATCTGCTTGATGCGGTGGTCGATCGGTTGCGCGAGGTCGGAACGCCATTTGACCAGCGGGCAAGCGATGCCATTCCAATCGCAGTAGTTGGCCGCCCAAACGTTGGCAAGTCGACGTTGGTCAACGCGATGCTCGGCAGCGACCGTGTCATCGTCAGCGAGGTTGCGGGAACAACACGGGATTCGATCGATACGCAGTTCGAGTTTGAGGGGCGACAGCTCGTCCTGACTGATACCGCTGGAATCCGGCGTCGCAAGGGCGACCGTGACGACATCGAGTATTACGGCGAAATCACCGAGCACGACGTCACGCCGCTGCGCGCCTCC
>CAYNNW010000032.1:10783-11102 GCA_964398435.1 uncultured Gaiellales bacterium
TCGACCGGGCGGCGGTTGCACTCCTGATCATCGATTCCTCTGAGGGGATCCGCGAGACTGACCTGTCGATTGCGTCCAAGGTTCAGGAGCGGGACTGCGCGACACTGGTCGTGCTCAACAAGTGGGACATTTCAGACCTGGATCTTGCGGACGTACGCGCAACACTTGCGACGAAGTTGCGTCAGCGCCCCGAGACGACCTCCCGGTGCTTACGCAACCGGGCTCGCCAAACGAAGCGGAAGATGAGGGTTACAAGGGAATGCTGGAGTCGCAACTGATGAACGAGGATCCAAACGCGACCCTGAGAGGCGTCCACCTA
>CAYNNW010000033.1:0-2277 GCA_964398435.1 uncultured Gaiellales bacterium
GTTGCAGAGCCCGTTTCGTCAGAGGGGCAGACAGCAACTCGCGGTGCGGTGCCGATGAATGCTGGCTCAGCGCCGGCCGCAACTCATGAAGCCGCTGTGGCACTGCATGCAGGCGCTGCCAGTCGCCGACCGGTGGACAGCGGCATCGTCGTTGCCCCGCGGCCGGGCGGGTCGGCGCCCATCGTCATCGAGGACGAGTAATCCTCAGTACCAATTGGCGTCAAAGTTGGGTGACACGTTCGTCGATTCAGTCGCATGGCAGGATGCCAAGACTCGTGCGAGGAAAGGCAATCGACGGGTGTGGCGGCGCGTGCTGCGGCGTCAGTCGACGAGGCGCGACAGGCCGAATGCCAGGGCGGCGCCGAGGCCGGCGCCGGCAAGCGCACCGGGGATTCCGAACAGCATGTTCCCCGCCAGTGCGCCGACTCCACCGAGGGCCGCAACGACCAGGGCGGTCCGCAGGGTTGGCGACATGGACCCCAGTGGGCCCGTGGACGGCATCGGCAGTGTCGCACCGGTCGATGGACCGCTGGTCAAGGGGTTGCCCGCCGGAGGCAGGACTGTTCCGAGGGGCGGTGGTGGAGGTGCTGCGATACCGTTCATCACCAGGGGTCTCGACCCGCAGTCGGTGGCAGGCAATAGCACCTTGCTGAGGCGTCCGTTCATGGCCAGTCGACTGGCCCGTATGGCACCTGCGGCCCGCTATGCTGCAGCAATGGTGTTCGTGGGAGTGTTCCAGGATCTGTATGGCCGGCTCCGCTGGAGCAGCAGCGCCGTCGCTGCGCTCGTGCTGTTGAGCGCGCTGGTCGTTACCGGGCAGAGCCCGGCTGCGACGCCGGTCGTTCCGGGGGAGGCCCAGTTTGCCGGTGCTCCGGCAGCACAATCGCAGACAACACTGTCGCGACGGGTTGCCGCCTGGCAGGTGTACTGGGCTTCCGACGAAGGCTGGGAGTCGTTCGATCCGAACGCCACACTGTTCAGTGAACTGTCGCCGTTTGCCTTCCAGATATCGAAACGAGGCAGGATCGCCACGTTCTCAGGGGCACTCGACCCCGATACGATCATGTCGGCCCGTGAAAACGGCGTGTTGATCGTGCCAACGATCAGCAACTCCTTCGATGCCAAGCGGATCCACAGGATGGTCTCGAAGAAGTCGCGTCGGCGCCGGCACGTGCGCGCCCTGAAGCGCCTCGTGCTGCGCAATGGGTACGACGGAATTGACATCGATTACGAGAACGTGGCAATACGGGATCGGGCACTGTTCACGAAGTTCATCACCGAACTCGCTGCTGCGCTCCACTCGCAGGGCAAGGTGTTGTCGGTTACCGTCATGGCCAAGACGTCCGCAGTTGGGGGAAGCTCTGGGGCACAGGCGACCGACTACCGGGCGATTGGAGCAGTTGCTGATCGCGTGCGCGTCATGGCCTACGACTACCACTGGTCGGGTGGTTCAGCCGGCCCGGTCGCCCCGGCATTCTGGGTTGACCGGGTTGTCGCCTATACCGTGACGGAAATCCCTGCCTGGAAGGTTCAGCTGGGCATTCCGCTGTACGGGTATGTCTGGCGACGCGGCCGTCGTGGGAGTGCCCAGTCAGTCACCTGGAAGCAGGCGACCGCTCTGGCGCGGCGCAACAAGGTTCGAGTGCGCTGGTCTGCGACCGCCCAGACCCCATGGTTCCGCTACGGCGGCCCGCGCAAGCGGCGGCGAGTTGTCTGGTTCGAAAACCGGCGGTCGCTCGCCGTCAAGGCAGGCATCGCAGATCGCTACGGGCTGGGCGGAGTGGTGTTCTGGCGATTGGGCGGAGAGCCATCAACTCTCTGGAGCGACCTCGAGCAGCGCTGGGGTGCTGAGACCGCAACGTCCTAGAGCGCAGGTCAGGTTTGGTCGCGCGTCGACCGGGATAGATCCGCTGCATACGGCAGAAGTGACTCATCCCTCAGACTGGAGACACACCCCATGACCTACGTCCTCGGCGCAGTTGCGCTGCTGGTAATCATCATCCTGTTCAAGAGCATCCGGACAGTGAATCAGCAGACCGAAGTGATCGTGGAGCGGCTGGGCAAGTACAACCGCACGCTCGACGCGGGGATCCACGTTCTGATGCCGTTCTTCGATAAGCCGAAGCAGGTCATCGACCTGCGCGAGCAGGTCGTGCAGTTTGCACCGCAGCCGATGATCACGAGCGACAACGTCTCGATCATGATCGATACGGTGCTCTATTACCGTGTCACGCAGTCGTTCCACGCAGTGTACGAGATCGCCAACTTCCTGATCGC
>CAYNNW010000033.1:2287-11026 GCA_964398435.1 uncultured Gaiellales bacterium
CGGCTCGTCGGGCGTCGGCAAGGAGATCGCCAAGATCGCGGCCGAGAACCTGACTGCAACGACGCTGAGTAACCTGGTTGGTTCATTGACGCTTGACGAAGCGCTGACAAGCCGCGACACGATCAACGCCGAGCTGCGTACCGCACTGGATGAGGCAACCCAGCGATGGGGTGTCAGGGTCGAGCGGATCGAGGTCAAGTCGATTGATCCGCCTCGTGGAATTCAGGAAGCCATGGAGAAGCAGATGCGTGCCGAACGAGACCGGCGCGCCGCCATCCTGACCGCCGAAGGTGAGAAGCAGTCACAGGTGTTGACCGCCGAGGGCGCCAAGCAGGCGCAGATCCTCAAAGCCGAGGGTGACCGCCAGGCGCAGATCCTGCGGGCCGAGGGTGAGGGCAAGGCGATTACTACCGTGTTCGACGCCATTCACGCCGGCAAGCCGACGCCGGACCTGCTCTCGTATCAGTACCTCAAGGAGACGCTGCCGAAGGTGGCCGACGGTACGGCTACCAAGATGCTGCTCGTGCCGAGCGACGCCATGGGCAACCTGGGAATGGCAGCGCCGCTGGGGGCACTGTTCGGTGAGGGGCAGGCAACCGGTCAGGCACCGGGGCGCCCCCCACTTCCACCACGACGTGGCGATGGCGGCTCTTCGCCGCTTGATCCGGGCCCTGGCCCGATGGGAGGCTGACGCATGGAACCCTGGATGCTCTGGATTCTGGTCGCAGTCGCCTGCGTCGTCCTTGAAGTCGTCAGCGTTCAGATCGTCATGGCCTACTTCGGGATTGGCGCACTCGCTGCTGCCGGCGCCGCGGCGCTCGACACGTCGACAGTTGTACAGATTGCGGTCTTCGCGCTTGTCTCGCTGATACTGCTCTTCCTGACCCGCCCGGTGGTGATGCGGCGTATGCAGCCGGCATCTGTTCCTTCCAGCGTGCATGCGCTGACAGGCAAGCGGGGAATCGTCACGATTGCGATTGACAACGATGCAAACGCCGGACAGATCCGGGTTGGGACGGAACACTGGACAGCCCGAACGCCGAATGAAGGTGAGGTCGTTCCCGTCGATTCCCGTGTTGAGGTTCTCGAAATCAACGGCGTAACTGCGTTGGTGAAGGTGGTTGCACCGGCATCAACGACCACGGCGAGTGCTGCAGACGACGCCGTTGAGAAGGCAGATTCCGACACCGGCAACCGTGGGGACCAGCCGCAGAATTGGCGTGCCTGACACGGGCGCGGGCGCAGTGTCGACCGTTGGCAGATTTGCGCCGAGTCCGAGCGGCGATCTGCACGTCGGGAATCTTCGAACCGCCATCGCCGCGCACGTCAGCGCCGTTGCGGCCGGGGGGCGGTTCCTGCTCCGTGTCGAGGACCTGGACCCCGACCGCAGTCGGGCGCACTTCGTTGAGCGCCAGCTCGCTGACCTGCGGGCGATCGGCGTCGTCTGGGATGAGCGGACTGCTGATCAATCGATGCGGCGCGAGCGCCACCTGGAAATGTTGGATCGACTGCAGCGCGATGGTCACACCTATCCCTGCTTCTGCACCCGTGCCGATATCCGTAGTGCTGCTCGCGCGCCGCACAGCGAGGATCTTCCGGAAGGCGCCTATACGGGGACCTGCAGTCGCATGTCGGCTCGCGAGGCGACCCGTCGAGTTGAGATGAATGAGGAGCACTGCCTTCGATTGCGCGCAGATGGATGTCGACGGCGCTATTCCGATCGCGTGCAGGGAATCGTCGAGGCAGTGGTCGATGACTTCGTCGTACGGCGACGGGACGGCGTTGTCGCCTACAACCTCGCGGTGGTCGTTGACGATGTCGACGATGGAGTCAGCGAAGTAGTTCGCGGTGCCGACCTCGCATCATGTACTCCACGCCAGATGCTGATCCACGAGCTGCTGGGCTTTCAATTGCCGACGTGGGTGCATATCCCCCTGGTGGTTGGAACGGACGGTCAGCGGCTGGCAAAACGGCACGGTGCCGTAACGCTGATGGACCTCAGTGAGTGGGGGGTGCCAGCCATGGAGGTTCGCCGTCGCCTGGGAGCGTCGCTGGCACGTGGAATTGACTGGGTTGATGACAATGACAGACCATGTGTGCCGCCCTCGTTTCGAATCGAGCAGGTCGATCGCAACGAAGCTGTCTGGGATACGGCGGCCGTGTCGCGTCAGTGAGCGTGCGGCGGTTCCGATCCACCGGCGGGAGGAGTGCTGCCGGCGGGAGGAGTGCTGCCAGCCGGAGATGCGGCGATGCCCATATCGGGAAGCTCTCCCGTCATCGCGTGGATGGCCAGTGCCGCAGCAAGTCCCTGGTGTGCACTCGGGAACTCGAGCAGCCCGTTGATCGCGGTTTCCACCTGGTTGCGCTGGTCGGGGCGAAGGGCGTGAACACCAGCTATTGCATCGGCGAGAACGCCCGGAAACGCATTCGAAGGAACCGACTTCAACAGCGTGCGGGCCGCGGCTCGACCGGCCGGCGTGGCGAATGACATACCGGCGAGCCGCAGCGCTCCGACGATTGCGTCCTGGCTTCGCGCGTAGTTGCGCTCACCATTCTGCTGATGTTGCTGCTTCTCACTCTCAGGCACCGGAGGCCGTGAGTACGGCTCCCAGCCAACGTCGTAGAGCAGCGGTGAGTTCCGCATTGCCGTAATCGAGGCAGGAGTCACTCCCATGGCAGCAGACGTTGTTGCCTTGACCTCTGGCGTCCTCGAGAGAACGTTCGCAATACCTTCCTCGAGCCACTTGTTGCTCTCGCTGCGGCTGTCATTGGCCCGCGGGGCGATGGAGTGTTGTACCTCGTGCACCGTGGTGCCCGTAACCACGTCGTGGACGCGCTCGCTGTCATGCAACCGACGTTCGCTCGACGTCGGCCGATACGCACCGCTCGCCATCAGGAGCGCGCGTGACGTATCGGGCATGAACGCAATCCATCCGCCCAGGTTCCACGCCGTTGATCCCCACGACGACTTGAACGATCGTTGGGTGACGTCGCCGGCAATCTTCTGGCGCGCCTCAGGGTTCTGAAGATCGTTGGCAAGTTCCGGTCCTGAGGACTCGAGCTTTGCCAGCACGAACGATGCCCCAATTCCGGCGTCGTTGCGGTTGAGGATGAAGCCCTTGAGGTTGGTTCGGTCTGCAAAGCCGTCGGCGGTCGAGGCTGCAGTCTCAAGAATCCGGGCGATGTTCGAGCCCGCAGGACTGTCCAGCAAACGCTGGGCAGCAGCGTTGTCAGCGACGATTCGCGACGCGCCCGCAACGCCCGGGTTGGCGACGCGGAATCTGATCTGCCCCGCGAAGCCGGCTCCAATTGTCGAATCATTGATCGGCATCGAGAAGGCGACGGGCGGCACGACAGCACGAGTCGCGCTGCTCGAGTCTGCAAGGGCGTCATTCGGTGCCACGGCCGTGGTCGTCGTCGTTCCCGCAATGCCGACATTCGTTGTGCCAGCGGTACCCGCCGCGACGGGTGGTCGAACGGTGCCACCCCAGCCTCCGTCACCAGCATCGTGGAGCTCCGCCCCTCGCGCGGGAACACGTCCCAGTCGGGGGATGGAGGATGCGGATGGTGAGGTGAGTCGAAACATGGGCCAGCAAGTCTGACGCCACCGGCCCGGTCGGTACGATAGCGATCGTCATCCTTGGCCGGGACTGACCCGATCTCCGTCGGGGCACGGCCAGAAGCATGTGAGGGTTCGTATTCCTGTGTGCAGTCACCAGTCGAGTCTGCGGGGCGCCGGTCTGCCGCGCGCAGCAGCGTCACTGTTGTGCATTGCGGTCATTGTGGGCGGATGTTCGCTGCCCGGTGGCGGATCGAGCGGGTGGAAGCGGCCGGCACGAGCTGCGGTTGCGTCGTCAGTGAAGGATGTGCGCCGGCTCGACACGGGGGCGCATACCGAGAGCGCTCACACGCGTGTCGCCGAGCGAATCGATGCACGGGCCGACCGGCTTGAGGACATCGACGTGGAGGGGCACGAGCGAGCGTCAGTTGAGCGGTGTGTCGAATCGCTGCGCCGACTGTCGGATCTGCTTCGCGACGAGTCCCTGCTTCCGCCGGCGCACGGTTCAGCCGAGGCATCCTCGCCGCTACTGGTCAGATTTGCCGGGTCACGGACAGTCCGTCAGCTTGATGCGTGTGCCGTCTCGGCAGGAATGAAGAAGGTCAGCGCGCAAGCAGCGCAATGAATCCGCTGACCAGCACGCCAGTGATGATCAGAACACCGGTCGCCATGGTGACTGATCGCGAGATCTTGCCGCAGTGCTGGCACTCGTTGATCCGCAGGCGGACCCGGCGGTAGCGGGCATAACCGATCGAGATGGTGATCACACCGCTCAGGACAAGCATCATTGCCAGCGCCGACTCCAGCATGCTGAGCTCGCGATTGCTGTCCATGAACAGCGCGACCGCAAGGCCCAGGGCAAACATGCTCATGGCGGTTCTCACCCAGGCAAGGAATGTCCGCTCATTCGCCAGATGCGTTCGGGTCTCTGCCTGAACATCATTGTGAGGCATCGCGTCTGACCGCGGTATGGCGGTCGACAGCGGGCCGGCGAGTGGCGGCGGCGAAATCGGTCGGCGTCGAGGGCGGTTGGTGGAATGCGGACGAGATCGTGTGGTGCTCACAGCTGCAGAGGATACTCCGGAATCCCTGCCGTGTGCGGTGAGCGTCGCCCGGTTGGCCGTACGGTTCGGAGAGGCGGCCCGGGCCTGCCACGAGCCAATTCGATCTAGCGGTCGAGTGCCTGCCGAAGGTCAGCGATCAGATCTTCTGACGACTCCAGCCCGATCGACAGTCGCAACAGCGAATCGGCAATGCCGGCGCGCAGTCGTTCATCCATGGTCATGCAGTAATGCGTGCACATGATCGGCTGGACGACAAGGCTCTCAACACCACCAAGGCTGGCAGCCAGCGTGAACAGTTGCAGGGCATCGACAACGGCGGCTGCATCCTGTGCCGACCCGTCCACTTCAAACGAGAGCACACCGCCGAATCCGTTGGGCATCTGCTGCTTCGCAAGCTCATGATGCGGGTGCGACTCCAGCCCTGGGTAATGCACACACCGCACTCGCGGGTGCTGTTCCAGGGCGCGCGCGACTTCCAGTGCAGTGCTGGACTGCTGCCGAACGCGAACGGGGAGGCTGCGGATACTTCGTGCCAGCAGGGCGGCCGTCTCAGGGGCAATCGATTGACCGAGATTCTTGCGCCAATTCCAGACCGGACGGATGACGTCGGCTGATCCCATGATCGCTCCGGCAGTCAGATCGCTGTGTCCGCCAAGATACTTGGTGGCACTGTGGAGCGAGATATCCGCGCCGAGTGCAAGCGGATGTTGGTTGACGGGCGATGCAAACGTGTTGTCGATGACAAGCAGTGCGCCGTACTCGTGCGCGACCTGTGCGATCCGTGCGATGTCGTGAAGTTCGAGCGTGGGATTTGACGGCGTCTCGAGAAACACCATTCTGACCCCATCTGCCAACAGTTCGGGCAGCCGCGCGTCGGCTTCTTCGCGCTGCAGCAGCCAGGTCTGCATGCCCAGTGTCGGGAGCTGGTCGCGCATCAGCTCCCAGGTTCCGCCGTACAGGTCGCCAATACAGGCGATGCCGTCGCGGCCGTAGGTGAAGCAGGTTGCGGCAATCGCAGCCATGCCCGAACAGAACGCCAGTGCGTCTTCCGCATTCTCAATCGAGGCGAGCTGCGACTCCAGCGCGAGGATTGTCGGGTTGTAGCCGTATCGCGTATACAGGTTGCCGCAGCACTTGCCCGAGACGACGTCCAGCATGTCCGACGTAGATCGGAATCCGAACGTCGACACGTTGTAGATCGGCAGGTACGGAGCGCCACCGGGATCGTCGCCCGATCCGACGTGAACGCATCGGGTGTCGAACGCGGTCGAACAGGCTGCTGCATCGGCCAGCGTCACTTGTGCCTCCTCGCTGTGGGCAGTGTCTGGAGGCTAGCACCGCGGTCGGACCTCTCCCGTCTGCGGGCTACTCAGGTCGTGCTGGCATCGATCCGTCTGACGGAACACCGTTGTCGTCAGTTCGCTGATAGGCGATCTGCAGCCACGCCCCGGGCACGAACGCGGCCATCGCTGTCTGGTCGTACGACGCGAACGCTGCTGCCGTCAGCACGGTGGCGCGATCCTTGTCGATGTCGAGCTGCTTGTATCCCTCGTACACGTCCGCGACCGAGCTGGCCGATCGTCCCGAGATCAGCGACACCCCGGCGAGCATCGCGGCACGATGCTTGTCGATGTCGGGGACCAGTCGCTGGACGTCTCGATAGCGGGATGCCGCTGTCGACCCGGACGTATCAGCCAGCAGTGCGGCCGAAGCGAGCATCGCTGCCCGGTTCTTGTCGATGTCCGGTACTGCGATCTTGACATCGTTGTAGACGTCGTATGCGTATCGCGCCGAGTCATTCGATACGAGCGAGGCGCTTGCCAGCATCGCAGCCCGGGTCTTGTCGACGTTGATGTCCTGCCGTTTGACGTCGTTGTACTGCGAGATTGCGCGGGAGCCGCTCGAGGAATCCAGAATTGCGGCATTGGCCAACAGCGCGCCACGAAACTTGTCGATGGACGGCTCAGCTGCGAACACCTGGTCGTATGTGCGAACGGCGTCGCGCGCAGACACGTCACTGACTGCGGCAGCCGAGGCCACCATAGCCACGCGAATCTTGTCCATCGACGGATTGATTGCCTTGATGTCTTCGTACGTTCGATACGTGCTGGACGCCCCGCCACCGTCGACGCCAACACTCAACAGCGCCGAACGATTCTTGTCGATCGACTGGCGCTTGAAGTAGTCATAGTCGTCGAGTGCTGCTCGAGCGTTCGTTGTAATCCCGGGCCAGTACCCGCCCCAACCGCCGGAATCTGGTTCGCTGTCACCCCAACCAGAGCCTGAATCGCCGTCTTCCCAGCCGGTTCCCGTGTCTGAATCGCTCCAGCCATCATCGCCCGGATCCCAGCCGCTGTCGCCGCCGTCGTCCCAGCCTGTATCGGTTCCGTCATCCCAGCCGGTATCGGTTCCTGGGTCGACACTTCCTCCATCGTCCCAGCCGGTATCGCTCCCGGGCGTCACGCTGCCGCCGTCATCCCAACCGTCATCGGTTGATCCACTGTCCCAGCCGGATCCGTCGTCGGAGTGAGTCTGCCGAGTCAGCGCAAGAGCGGCTACGCCGCCTGCGGCAAGTACACCTCCGCCAATGAGCACGTTGCGCATTGCTGGTGGAATAGACATGTTCGTCTCCCTGGTCCCTGGCGTGCGCTGTCGTCAACGCGCACGTACTGTCCCGCACTGAAAATGACGGTCCCGCCGCGTTATCGAACTCTTCATGGGGGTTCGTTCCGGCGAAGATGCGCCGGATCTGCAACCTCACGGCGGGTGCTCCCGATACGGCGGTACAGCGCGTTCCCGGTTGGGTCGAGGAGCACGTGGGGCTGACACAGGACGAAGTGGGACACAATGACGGCGATTCCGGCGCGACTACCGCACCAGCAGATTTCAACTGACGTTGGGCCGCGCGACCCCGATGTCACCGAATCACTCTCGGGCGAGGCTGTCGGCCACGAGAAGAACTCGACCGCCGGATTGTTGTCGGCCCGCAATCTGGGAATCGCAGCAGCCGTCGGTGCTGCGCTGATTGGCGGCGCTGTCATGATCGCACGGCATCGCGGAGGTGGCGGTGGCGAACAGGTAGTCGATGGACTGCGACTGCTGCAGAATCCCAAGCTCAAGGGCGGTGGACTGCTCGGACTCGGTGGTCCCAAGTGGGGAACCGTTGCGGGCGGTACCGTATTCGGAGCGGTCGCGGCTGACAGCACTCCTCGCGCCGTCAAGGAAGCTGTCGTGCAGGGCGGATTGGGTGACTGCTATGCCATGGCAGTGCAGAGCGCCACGGCGCACTCGACGCCCGCTGCAATTGACTCGGGCGTCCGGGTACTTCCGTCAGGCAATATCGGGGTCAAGTTGGGGATCGGTGAAGTCGCCGTGACGCCGGAGCTCCCGATTGCGCAGGGCGGAAAGCTGGCGTATGCGCGGATGAATCCAGACCTGAAGGCCTTGTGGCCCGCGTATTACGAGAAGGCCTTTGCCGCGCAGTACCGGGGCGGAAGCTACCGGGCACTCGAGGGCGGCTGGCCGAGCGATGCGTTCAACTGGATGCTGGGTGCTAATCCCGCCAAGATTCCGGCACCGGCCGACATGTTTGCTGACATCAGCGCACGACTGGTCAAGGGGAATCCGGTCGCAGCCTGCAGTCGCAGCACGGCAACGCCGGCAATGGAAGCCGCGGGGGTCGTGGGCAATCACACCTACGCCGTTCTGAAGGTGACGGATGAGGGTGGTACACAGAAGATCCATCTGTGGAACCCATGGAACAAGAAGCACCCCGAGCCGCTGACGCACGAGCAATTTGCATCGATGTTCGACAATGTGGCCTCAACTGACGAGTACTACTACTTCGGTAGCAGATTCCGCCGCAAGCCACACTGACGCGGAGCAAGAGAGTGACTACACCAGCTTGACTGCGCTCACGAGCGCTGTCAGAGACTCCTTTGCATCACCGAACAGCATCTGTGAGTTCGGCTTTGCGAAGAGTGGATTCTCGACGCCCGCAAAGCCTGCGCGCATGCTGCGCTTGAGAATGACGACGCTCTGGGCCTCATCAACGTTGAGAATCGGCATCCCGTACAGCGGACTGCCGGGGTCTTCCTTCGCAGCCGGATTGACGAC
>CAYNNW010000034.1:0-3347 GCA_964398435.1 uncultured Gaiellales bacterium
GCCGCGCCTGGGTTCTCGGGGGATCTGGAGGAAATTCCTCTGGTCTCCGAGGCGGCAACCCGTTCGTCGCCGGTAGGCACCAACGCTCAACAACTGGCTCAGGGAGACGAGACAGTTGATGAAGCACCGGCTCCGAGTGATGGTGGTGACGGCGACCCTGCAGCGAGCACTGATCCGGCACCGGCACCAGAGTCAACCACGCCGACGGCGAGCCCGTAGGCGATACGGCCTAGTAGCGGTACTTCGTGGCAGGAACCATCGCAAGTACGGCCCGTGCGGCATCCAGCATCGGCTGTACGGACTGATCCGGGCGGTGCGGATCAAACGTCATGGCGTAGCCGGGCGAGTTCTCGAACGCGACCCTGATCAATCCGACACCTGGCTTCAGCTGTTTGACGTCGGTAGGTTGGCCGTTCGGTGGTGATGTCGTTGCCACCAGTCGGACAGCCGACTCTGCATCGCTCAACGCCTTCCACGAGTTATGGGCAACTCGAGGATTGGTCATCGAATCGGCGCTGCCGCTGCGCCATCGGAGTATCGCGTCCCCAGTCGACAGTCGAGTGCTCTCGACCGTCAGGATTTGCGGCGACGGCATCGTGTCCCTGTTCGGGTTGAGGCCGATGACCTGGTGACGGCCCAAGTTGGTTGCCCACGACACCTGTATCTCAACGGGCCGGGGCTGAACTGGTGCAGCAGTCATGTGAGTGTCTCTTCTCGTCGATGTGCGTGAATGTGCGCGCATCGGCCCGGCACGGGCAGCGTGTCAGAGACCCTCGTTCATTGCCATTCGTACCAGGCACGGTGGCCGCAACATTCAGCCTGGGGTGGCACAGCAGGTCAGGCGGCAGGTGCGAGGATGGCCACGTTGGGGCTCTCGTCCTCGTGCATTGCAACCGGCGTCGGCGCGGCAACCTCGCGAAACAGCGCGTCACGCGTTGAGTAGCCGTCACTGGTGTTGATCACCTGGCGCGACTGGCGCGTGTCGTTGTTGATCACGATCGGTGAGAACAGATTGATCGTGCCCTGGCGAACGTCACTGCCGACGTTGACTACGCACAGAATCGTCAGCTGTGTCGGGCTCGTCACCGCAATCGATTCAAGGTCGTCATCCGCAAGTCGCACCTCGTAGTCCCAGTGAAAGGCCCAGGGCAACACCACCGGAAACGCCAGCGTCGGGTCGTCGACCGAGTGCAGCCAGTGGAATACCGAGTCGCGACGCTGCTTGACCAGCACATACTCCCGATGCCGCGGAAACCCGATCATGCCCTGCTCGAACGTCAACACGATGTCCTCAGGGACAGTGAAGCTTCCGAACCTGCTGCTGGCGATGGTGATCTCGGTCATGGTGTTCTGATACTCCCGATTCCGTGGGCTGAACCGTCAGGCTGCCGTCTGGCCGCTGATCGATTGCCACGGTCGGTCTCCGTGCAGCACATCGGCATCAGCGGCTGGCGCCTTGAACGGGTGTTGCATTCCATTGCGTGTGCGTGTTCTGAGGTGCTCCTAGAGGAAGTCGAGCAGGCTGGTCTGCATCATTCGTGCGCCTGCTGCAAGTGATGCCTGGTACAGGGTGTTGGCCGACTGGAATTCGATCATGACCTCGGCCATATCGGCGTCTTCGATGCGGGATTTCGTGTCGGTCAGTCGCTGCTTGCTGTCGAGCAGAACCTGTTCGGCGGCTTCCACCCGCTGCAGTCGCGATCCCACCGATGCGCGAACACTCGAGACATTGTCGATCATCGCGTCGATCGCGGGAATTCCGTCGGTCTGCAGTTCCACGATATCTGCGGGAACGCCCGACGTCAGTCGCGTGATCGTGGCGTCGACGAGGTCGAACATGCTCATCAGGTCGAGCGTGGCACCGGTTGTGCTGCCGACCACCGCATCACCGGCCACGTTGACGTCGATGGTCGTATTCTGGCCGATCTGGCGAAGAACGGTCTGGCTGTTGCCGCTGAAGCCGTTGCCCGGTGCGGGGAACGGGACCGTGGTCGTTGCCGTCCCGGCAAACAGGTAGCGATCGCCGTGCGATGCATTGAGGGCATGGCGCATCGACTCTTTGACCTGCGCCAGTTCGACCGCAATCGCATCCCGGTCTTCCTGGGTGGCATTGCCGCTCATGCCGCGCAGCATCAGGTCTCTGAATTTCCGCAGTGATCCATGGACACTGTCCAGCGAATCGTCGGTGGCATCCAGAATCTCGCGGGAATCCGCGATCGTCTCGAGGTAGCCCTCGATGTCGGAGACCTGACCACCGATGGCCAGTGCGCGCCCGATGTTGATCGGATCGTCCGACGGCGCATTGATTCGCTTGCCGGTCGCCAGCTGGTGCTGGAGTGAATTCATGCGCGACTGATTCGTGCGCAGATCCTGCATCAACATGTCATGCAGGTGGAGTGAAGAGATACGCAAGCTCACAGTCCGACCCTGCCCATCCGGTTGATCAGCGTGTCGAGTGCATCGTCAAATGCGGTCAGTACGCGAGCTGAAGCGTTATATGCGTGCTGGAAGCGGAGCATGTTGGCCATTTCCTCGTCCAGTGAGACGCCAGAGACCTCCTGGCGCCGCTGGTCCAGCAGACTGGCCCGCATCGTCTCGGTCTCGACGTTCTCCATCGCGGTGGCGGTCTGCGCACCGATGTCGGCGACCGTTGACTGCAGGTATCCCTCCCAGGTGTCGCCGAGCGCGCCCTGGTTTGCCTGACGCAGGCCAAACATCGTGATCAGGTTACCGCCGTTGCCCGGTTCGCCCGCACCGTTCCAGGCGCTGGCCGCTGCAATCAGTCGTGGATCCGCGTCAACCGGAGCGTTGACTGCCATCGACAGGGCCGTCACACCCGCGCCGTCAAAGAGGTTGTTGGTTCCCGTGGCGCCGTTAAGGTCAAAGCCGGCGAGCTGCTGGATGTTGATTCCACCGACGAACGAGGCAACGAACGCATTCAGATCGTTGACCAGGTTGGGGATGACGTTGGTCCACTGGTCTTCCAGACCATGTAGCTCACCAGCTGTCAGGTCACCGTTGCCGGTCACAGGCTCTGCAGCATCCAGCACCAGGCGCGTAATCGCCGTAACCGTACTGGTTGCCGAGTCGACCAGCGCAACCGGAGCGGTAGTGCCGAACGTGACGTCCACCTGCCCGTCCAGCTGTTCGTTAATGATCACATTGAGCTTTGACGACAACTCGTCCAGCAGGGCGTCCCGCCGGTCCAGCAGGTCGTTGGGCTGCTGGCCGATCGCCAGCGCATCGCGGATCTGCTGGTTGAGTGTGTTGATCTGCCCGGCGATCCGTGTGTTGACGTCGTCCAGTACCAGGTCGATCCGCGAGCTGGTCACATCCAGCAGGTCGGT
>CAYNNW010000034.1:3357-7527 GCA_964398435.1 uncultured Gaiellales bacterium
GACATCGTCGAGCGCGACGCCAACCTCATTGAAGACGCTGGCAAGGTTCCGCGCCTGCGCAAGGAAGGCCTGGCGGCTTCCCATGTCGGCAGGGTGCGCCGAGAGGTCCTGCATCGCCGAGAAGAATCGCTGGATATGAGCGGAAATGCTGCCGTCGCCCGTACCGCCGACAACGGCTTCGATTTCACGCAGCGAATCCAGCTTCTGCGACCATGATCCGAGCTCGCCCGCTTGCGTGCGGATGCTCGATCCCAGGAAGTTGTCGTGCAGGCGCTCGAGCGTTGACACCGAGACACCCGTGCCGATCTGGCTGGCCATGAACCGGTTCATCGCAGCCGGCGAGATCGGTGTCGACGCGGTCAGGTCTGCCCGCTGACGACTGTAGCCCTCGGTATTGATGTTGGCGATGTTGTGGCCGGTGACGTCCATTGACGTCTGCTGGGCCAGCAGGCCGCGCAGTGCTGTGTTGAGTCCGAGGAATGATCCGCCAATTGACATCGCGCTACACCTGCATGTCCACGAGTTTGCGGTAGCGCTCGCCGCCATCCTCGCCCGTACGGTCGTACGAACGTGGTTCAGCGGTCCGGGCGATTCCCTTGACCAGTACGTCAACAACATCCAGTTCGTGCTGCAGCAGAATCCGGTTCATCCGACCGAGCGAGTCGAGCTCGCTGATCATCGTTCGCAGCTGGCGCGAGAGGTTCATCACGTGCGCACCCGTATCGGCAGGTGACGCATCAGCGATCGCCGCCGCACTGACATCCTCAACATCGATGCCCAATTCCTCGGCGGCAAGTTCGATCAGCCGCTCACGGGCCGCATCCACACGGCCTCGCTCGAGCAGTGCAACTTCCAGCTCCTGCAGCACGTCGTGCACTGCGTGGACGTCACGCGCCCGCAACGCCTGCTGCTGGCGGGTCATCAGATCCCGCACACGCGAGTACACGCGGATCTGCTGCTCAAGATTGTCGGCAATCTGTGCGATCACGCTGCTCATCGCTTCGCACCTCCGGTGCTGCTGCGACCGCCGCCAAACGCCCCTGATTCTGCGACCTGGCGGTAGAGCATGCCAGCAAGGCCCAGGCCGCCACCATCCAGCACAGCCTGCGACATCTGATCCTGGATCATGTCCTGGTATCCGCTCTGCCCAGCCGCTCCGAACGAGTCGCCGCCTGCGTCGGAGCCCTCGCTCAGTGTCTTGGTGGCCTGGTCCATGGCCTTGATCAGGTGGTTGACGAAGAACCGCTCGAACTCGACGGCAGCGGTATAGACCTCGCGCTGCTCGGGCGTGCGGATACCGAGTTCCGGTGGAATCCGGATCGGCTCGCTTCCCAATATGTCGGTTGACGGTGTCGGCATGTCAGATCTCTATCCCAGGTGTGCTTCAGCGTCGCATTGCGTTGGCGATTCCGAGCATCTCGTCGCTCGCTGTCAGTACACGCGCGACGCTCTCAAAGGCGCGCTGTGCGGTGATCATGCTGACCATCTCGTTCATCACCGAGACGTTCGAAGACTCGTTGTACCCTGGCCGCAGAAAGCCCGTACCGGATGATCCGGGTGTGACGATCTGTGGTTCGCCCGAGTTGTTGGTTGCGCCGTAGGTGTTGTTGCCAAGCGCGCTCAGGCCCTGGGGATTTGCGAAGTTGGCAATGTCAATCTGACCAAGAATCGTGACGACACCTGAGAGAACGCCGGTAACTTCGCCAGTACCCGTGATGTTGATCGATGCCGCTGATACCGTGGAAGGAATCGTGACATCGGGCTGCAGGACGTATCCGGATGAGTTGACGAGCTGGCCTGTGCCATCGGGGGCAAAGCTGCCGTCGCGCGTGTAACCCACCTGGCCGTTGGGCAGCAGAACCTGGAAGAAGCCGTTGCCGTCGATCGCCATATTGGTGGGAGTCTGCGACTCGATCAGCTCGCCCTGCGTGAACAGCAGCTCGGTGCGTCCCGGAGCAACACCCATACCGACCTGCGAGCCCAGGCGGGCAGCCTGTCGATCGCCAATCTGCTGGTAGAGCAGATCCTCGAACGACAGACGCGTCTGCTTGAAACCGTTGGTATTGACGTTCGCCAGGTTGTTGGCGATCACGTCCATCTCGGTCTGTTGGGCAACCATGCCCGTGGCGGCCGAATACAGCGCATTCATCATGGCAGCCGTTGCTCCCTGTCCCAATCCGTGGGCGGATGTGCCATTCGGAACGGCGATACCTCAGTCAGTCGGTATCGCGGGAAGCTCCGTTACGCAGTCGGCGTAACAGTCCACTCACTGGTTCGTTCCGGAAGAACACTTCCGATCCTTGTTCCCAAGCTGTATCGGCTGATTTCCAATGATCTTGAGACGTACCCGATCAAACGACCAAGGTTGCAATCACGCCGATCGGTCAGCCAACCTGGCCGACACTGTTGACGGCACGATCCAGGGTGCCATCGATCGCGAGCACGGCGCGCTGCGCCGACTCGTACGTGCGGAGTGTTGAGATCATCTCGACCATCTCCTTGACGGAGTTTACCGTCGACGCCTCAACAAATCCCTGTCGCACTGCGGTCGATCCGGTGGCGGTACCGGTTTCGGTACCGGTCCACATGTTCTCGCCGACCTTTTTCATCGTCGCCTCGTCCAGCGTGACGATCTCAATCTGGCCAACGGTTTCGCCCTTGCCGTTGACGACGTGGCCGTCAGCGGCAAATCCGGGCGTGCCCTCATCCCCAACGTAGATGGGTTTGCGGTCGGTACCCAATACGTAGTCGCCACGCTGTGTGGTCAGGTACCCCTCGGCGATCCGAGCAAATTCTCCGGCGCGCGTGTATTGCACCCCTTGCGAGGTCTGAATGGCAAAGAAGCCGTCGCCAACCAGGGCAACATCCATCTGGTTGCCGGTCGCACGCATCGCACCCTGCGAAAAGTCGGTGACCACGCCGGCAATGCGCGTACCGAAATTGATCGCACCGACTCCTCCGCCGGCCTGCATATTGTTGAGAAACAGCGACGAAAACGTCTCGTTGACCACACGATCGGCCTTGTAGCCCACCGTATTCACGTTGGCGAGATTGGATGCGATGGCATCCTGGCGGGTCATCGAGGACAACATGCCGGTGGCTGCTATGTAGAGACCACGCTCCATGGCAGACCAATCGGCAGATTGCTGGCTCTGCCTTGAATCCCACCTGATCAAACAGCGTGGTGTGCAGTTCTTTCCGCGGTACGGGTTGAGGAAACTGCAGGTTGTGCCGATACAAGCTGCAGATACTGCTGCGCTCATCAGGCACATGCACTGGCATGCGCGGCGGAACATGCACGGTGGCAGGGACGCAACCGATGGTACAGGTAGATCCAGGAGCGGCAGGAAGCCGCCTCTCAGTAATCGCCGATGGCGGTCAACGATTGCCACTCGACCCCGGTCGAGAGGTCGTCGCGCGCGTGCTTGAAACCGATCCGAGCGGCACCAGGGCGCGGCTGTCTCTGGCTGGTCAACAGGTTGACGTCCATTCACAGCGGCCGCTTCAGGCAGGCCAGACGATCAACCTGACCGTAACCTCGGTGGACCGGGGCCAGGTGCAGCTTCAGCTGACCAATGCATCACCCGCTACGCCTGGCACGTCCTCCGCGCCTCCAGCACCGGCCGGGGGCACGAACGCAACGGCTGCGACTGCTCAGGGGACTGGATCGACTGCGCAGACGGCCCGATCGACGGGATCGAGCGGCGCGGCCGCACAGGTGTCCGCACCTCGCCTTGCCGTGGCAGGTGCCCCTGTTGAGCCCGATACCGCACAGTTGCCACCTGTCAGTCGCCAGCTGGCGGAGTTCGCACCCACGGCGATCCGGGAGCTGGCACGAGCGGGTGTCAGTGTCACGCCCCAGATCGCCCACAGTGCCTCTGCCGCGCTCGAACGACTTGCTGCTCCGGCAGAAGGGGCGGCCGCGTCCGCCGACGGTCCTGCCATCCAGCTTGCTGCGCGATCCATCGCGCAGCTGCTTGCACGCGACCTGCCGATCACCGACCCATTTGTCGGGCGAGTCGCTGCTGCACTTGCCACGGCCGGACGCATCGGCCAGCTCGCGGCCGCGGCGCAGGGTGGATCGGGATCAGGTCCTGTCGCGTCCGCATTTCCGGCAGCAGGCCCCGATGCGGCAGCCGCGCTTCGACAGCTGTTGGGGTCCAGCCTCAG
>CAYNNW010000034.1:7537-8257 GCA_964398435.1 uncultured Gaiellales bacterium
AGTCCGGTTGAACATGCACTCCATCGCATTGCCACAGCGACCGCCTCTGCACCGCAGGACGGAACACACGCTCCCTCTGCTGCTGCACCGCAGTCGGCAATGGCCGGTGCGCCAGCTGCATCCGCGTATGCGCGCTCGTCGCTTGGTGCCCAGGGGCTCGTATCGTTGCTGTCAACGACGCTCGGCCCACAGAATGCGCATGCCGCTCCACCAACTCCCGGCATTGGACTGACACCAGGCAGCGCAGCGCCGGCAGGATCGGCCACGACGACGGCGTCTGGCCAGGTGACGTCGGCTCCGTCGAGCGGCACCCCGTCCTCAACCAGTCCACCGGCGGGCTCCACCTCGACATCGCAGCCGGGATCTGCACCGACGGCAGCCGCCTCGCAATCGCAGGCCGCTATCAGAGGTGCGGCTGCGGCCGCCACAGACCAGGCAGCACCGGCGACCCCCGCTGCCGCACAGCCCGCGGCGTCAGGTCGCGCAGCTTCAACCGGATCAGCAACCGGCTCACCACCGCCTGCCGCAACAGCATCGGCGGCCACGTCGTTCACGGTTGCAGCACCGCCGGCTGACCTCCCCGACGGCGTGGCCACGGCAATCGCGCAGTTTGCCGTCGCGGCATCACGCTTCGCAGGTGCTGTCGCTCCCTCAGAGACATCCCAGGCAGACCCCGCCACACGCATGGCACAGCCAACTGCCGCCCAGCGACGCAGCGAC
>CAYNNW010000034.1:8286-8866 GCA_964398435.1 uncultured Gaiellales bacterium
TGCAGGAGGCTTCACTCCGCTGCAGGCCGGAGGCAGCGGCGATGGCGGACCATCACCATTGCTGGTTGGCCTTCGCCAGGCGATGACTGATCCCGGGGGCGACGGCGCCGGGGCCGCCAGGCACGGTGTGCAGACCGGATTGATGCAGGCGCTCGAAGCGGGGTCCGTTGACCAGCTGGCCCGCGCAATCCGATCGCTTCCGGCACAGCAGCAGCTGGCGCTTGCCGGGCAGCTGCTCGACGTTGCGGCGGAACACGGACACATCACCCCGGAGCTGCGTGCCGCGCTCACCGGTTCTGCGCACGAGATGCTTGATCTGATGGGGCGCAGCATGCTGGATGCAACGTCGGATGTCAGACAGTCACTGGCAGGGGCACTCGACCAGATCGTACGCAGCGGAGCGGGGACGCCCCTGGCAGACGATGCGGCGCTGATGCTTGCCAGTCTGGATGGGCAGCAGTTGCTGTCACATCCGCGACCGGACACGACACCCGGCTATGTCTACTTCCAGCTGCCGCTCCCGGGCAATGGCAATGGGAACGCCGAGGGTCGCGTAGAAAATGGCGAACGCAGTGCCGTG
>CAYNNW010000034.1:8876-10965 GCA_964398435.1 uncultured Gaiellales bacterium
GGCGCTGTGGCATTAACTTTGTGTCAGCAGCAACAGTTCGACGTCGCTTTTCTGCTGACAACCGGTGCCCTTGGCAGCGTCCTGATCCGCCTTGAGGGGAACGCGGTCGCAATCAACGCCACCGTTCGCACCGAGTTTCCCGACATGGTCGACTTCCTTGCAGCTCAGGCTGAGATCCTCAAGGAGTCGGTCATGCAGGAGGCTGGTCGTCCGGTGCTGGTCACCGTTGACGTCTTCGAACAGCAGCCACCGGATTCACTGCTCGACCCGTTGTCGTCCATGCCGCCGGACGAGGATGCGCTCTATGCATGAATCTCACGAAGATACGCCCCTGGGCCCGGGCAACGACGAGGTCGCTGCGTTGCGCTACGACCCGTCGCGCGGGGACGGCGCCCCGCGACTGGTTGCACACGGGCGTGGTGAAGTTGCGCGCCGGATTCTGGAACTGGCCGGCGAACACGACATTCCGATCCGTCAGGATCCGACACTGATTTCCATTCTTGGCGCACTGGATGTTGGGGCCGAAATACCGCCGGGCCTGTATGGCGTCATTGCCGAAGTCCTTGCCTGGGCGTATCACGCTGATTCGGCTGCTGCTGCGTTGCCGCGGCGCCGGGCCGCCTGACCGTCAGGCCACCACGGCAGAGCGACGTCGCACCTTGACGTTCGGGTAGACGATGACACGATCCTTGCCAGTCTCCTTGGCAACGTACAGTGCCTGATCTGCCCGCTCGAACAGCTCGGCAGCATTGCCGGCCTGCTCAGGAAACGACGCAACCCCGAGGCTGGCCGTGACCCGTCCATCCGGCCCCAGGTGCGGCAGGCGCAGCTGTCCGACCGCTTCGCGCATCCGCTCAGCAAGCTTCATCGCGTCCTGGGCCTCGCCAGGAACCAGAACAACCAGCTCCTCTCCGCCAAAGCGTGCAGCAAAATCGCTGTCGCGCTTCTCTCGGCGAATCGCATCGGCCACGGCGCGCAGCAGCAGGTTGCCGGCCTGATGCCCGTACGTGTCATTGAAATTCTTGAAGTTGTCCAGATCCAGCACGATCAGCGAACACGACGAGCCGTAGCGGCGAACCCGGTCGACCTCATACCGGACCTGCGCCTGCAGGAAGTCGTAATTGAACAGACCGGTCAAACGATCGGTGAACGACCGATGAGCGAACTTGCCCAACCGTCCGCGAAGATGTTGAGTGCGCTCGCCCACCACAAGCACCATGCCCGCCAGTGCCACAGCCGCAGGCGGATGGGCGTGAAGTGCAACACCAACGGCAGCGGCTCCTGGGATTGCGCCGACCCGACCGAAGAAGCTTGCGGCAAGCACTGGCGCAATGATCAGCAACGCCAGCCCGCCGCCCGGTGGGGTTGCCCCCGCTGCCCAGCCCGCAATCGTCGCCACCACGAGGATGCCGATCACGATGCGGCGGAAGGTGCCAGGCACCTCGTCGTCGGGGGCGCGAGAGGTCATAGTGTCTCGTTCTTCGGCGTCGGGGCGCGGAATCCTGCTCGCGTCATCGACGCGTGAATTCTCAAGAATGCGGGAAAAAGGGCCGATATAGCGATGGTGGCGCCGATTTCTGTACCGGGTCGCCTGAGCAATTGCATGACCTGAGACACGCGCCGGGAGGGTGGTGGTGTTCGACAACCTTCGCAACAAGTTTCATCTCAGGTGTCCGAACGACCACGATGGCGGCTGGTGCTCGGTCAGTGACTTTCGAACGGTGCGCAGGCTACGTGGTGCCGATGCTCCCCAGGTGTTCCGGGTTGAGTTCGACTGCAGCTGCGGTGAGCGTCACCAGGCGTTGATGCCCCATCAGCAGCTCGACTTCGAGCCGATCATTCCGCATACGGGAACAACGTTTGTTGACCTCGCGACAGGTGCGACTGACCTGTTGGGCTGGGAGCTCAATCAGACCTGGCACGAGCTGTTGCGCAATGGACACTGGCCGTGGACGTTCTGGTGCAACGCCGAGTCGAGTCTGCGACCAGGCTTCCCCTCCGTGCTTCGATTCGTTGAACCGATCGCGGCTGGTGGCGGTCACCACGTAGGAGCGCTCGTTCGCTGTTTCTCCTGTGAGCGAATGACGCT
>CAYNNW010000035.1:0-10957 GCA_964398435.1 uncultured Gaiellales bacterium
CTGCAGCCTCGTACCAGCCAAGATGACGCAGCATCAGCACACCAGTGAGCAGCATGGCAGTCGGGTTGGCTTTGTTCTGACCGGCAATGTCCGGTGCTGATCCGTGCACGGCCTCGAAGATGGCTGCCTCGTCACCGATGTTGGCGGACGGGGCGAACCCCAGACCGCCCACGAGTCCTGACGTCAGGTCGCTGAGAATGTCACCGTTCATGTTGGTGGTGACGATGACGTCGAACTGCTCGGGTCGCATCACAAGCTGATGCGCACAGTTGTCGACGATGATGTGGTGGCCCTCAACGTCCGGGTATTCGGGGGCGACCTCTTCGAACACCTTCTTCATCAAGCCCTCGGTGAGCTTCAAGATGTTGGCTTTCGTGGCACAGTGCACACGCTCGCGGCCTTCTGCCCGTGCGTACTCGAATGCGAAGCGTACGATCCGCTCGCAACCGGGGCGTGAGACGAGCTTGAGGCACTGCCCGACGTTGGGCGTCAGCATGTGCTCGATCCCCGCGTAGAGGTCCTCCACGTTCTCGCGGACGACGACGAGGTCGACACCTCGCCCGGAGTACGGCGTGGCCACTCCCTGCAATTCGCGTGCGGGGCGTACATTCGCCCACGTCTCGAAGCGCTTGCGCAACGTGACGTTGGCGCTCTTTTCACCGTGCCCCACGGGAGTGGCCAGTGGCCCCTTCAGCAGCACGCCGGTCTGCTCAATCGACTCGATCGTCTCGGCGGGAACGCCCGAGGCAATACCTCGTCTGAACACGCGCTCGCCCGCCTCTGCACGATGCAGGTCGAGCGTGACACCGGCTGCCTCCATGACCCGCAGCACCGAGCCGACAACCTCGGGGCCTATTCCGTCACCTTCAATCACGGTGACCGCACGCTGACGGTCTGCGCGATCGTCCCGCAGCGGCGTGGACGCGGTCGATAGGGGCGTATCTGGTGATTGCACGGTCATTGGCGGCCTTTCTCGTACGCGTGATACTCGCATACACATACAGCAACCACGCTGCTGCGTGCCAAATGGACCGGATCCAACCGAGCATCCATTCGACGTTATTGGACGAGATCGGGCCACCATCGGCGGCGTAACCCACGGCGGATGAGTACGATCGTCCCATGCCTCGGCGTCGTCCATCAGCGAATTCTTGTGACAGCGCTAGCCGCTTGCCCAATCGCACGAGGCTTCAATGGGTTGCAATGACCATTCGGCAGAGTGTTCAATGCCAGCAAATTCCAGAACGGCCTTGTTGCGGCAGACGCACTCGTCGGCCCGTCCCCCTGAATCATGCGAAGGCCACTTCGCCTAGCCAGTCGATACGAAGCAGATTGGCAATCGTTGCCACGACGATGCTGATCGGACTGGTGCTTGCTGGATGCCATGAACGCGCCTCCACTACCAACTCCTACTCCGGCCCCCGCGGCATGCGAGTCGTACTCGGGGAAACCTCACTGCCCGATCCACGTCGACTTCACCCGGTCGCGATAGGTGACACGTATCAGCCAACTCCGGACGATGTCTACTTGATAGATCCGACGGGCGAGCGGTGCGGGAGCGTCCGGGCCCAATACAGAAAAGGATGCCGTGTTGTTTTCCGGGCAAACGGACAACAGCTGTGGTTACCGCTTGCAACGAACACGGCCTACTTCACGGAACATGGTAGGGGCTGGGGTATCACCAGGACCGCGATGGATCCCAAGTACCCTGGCGGGCAGCAGTGGATTGACGCCACAATCGATGACCTGGCTGTCGGTGGGTCAATATGTGGTGTCATTCGAACGAAACGCGGCAGGTTGGCGATCGGCGGATATCCGTGTCAGCGTGCTCGCGCAGTAATTCGCGACTATGTCGACCACGGGCGCGCCCCAAATGGCGTCGATTCCTGCACTGACACGCCTCGATGGATCACTTGTCCGCAGCCCAACTGGAACACCTTTGAGGCGCGACCTGTGACGTCTGACCTTCGATCGCGGCGAACGAAACTCTGCGGAATTGTCAACAAGGTCGGCTACGGTGATGTATTCGTAGCCAACGCATCGTGCGAAACAGCTATGGACGTTGCAGCCGCGCAGGCTGTGCTCGTGGCGACCATAGGGCACCCCGAAAGTCGTGATGGCTGGCGTTGTCGGGCAGTCGATGGGTATCCGACAGAGGCGGAATGGGTGCTGTGTACCAGACAGGGGAAGAAGTGCACGCGGCGATCGCCATTCGTGCTTTTCAGTCCTTTCGGCAGTGGACTTCCGGACATTTACGAAGTGGGCGGACCGTTCGTCCCCCAGATTCGAAAGGCTTTCGACGCAGCGGGGTCGTTCTGGTTTCACTCGAAGGAGATTCCGTGTACTGCTCGGACGTCTAAGTCAACATTTATCGACGCCTCTAATGAGCAGAAGAGCCTGATTGTCAGGAGATGCCCTGATCAGTATGTGCGCCCCCGTAATCTAGATTGGACAATGAGTGCCACATTGACGGGTTACGCAACCGTTGTGCCATCAAGACCCGGCGACTTTGGCGGGCGTAATGGACCGACCACCGGCTTCACGTTCAAGACAGTCAACATCGAACAGGGCTCCGCACCCGATCGAGCCGTATACCTCAACGAGCTCCCCTCCCGTTTTCGCGGCGTCGGCTTGGGTCCGCCACCCTCCGATGACATCATGGTCATGCCGGGCGACACGATTCGGATCAGTGGACAAGACGGCCTATGGCAGCGAATTAAGTGGGGATGCGCGATGAGTGGGACTTCGAAATAGCAACTGGGACATGCGACAAGCGTATTGAACGACTCCGACTCAGGTAGCTACGCGAGCACACGCAGATGGCGCCAGGCCTGCTCCATCCCTGCAACGAGGGATGATTCAGCACCGTAACGCCAGGCCGCTGCGTTTCGCAGAGCAGTTGCCGCGCGCGGAATGTCGATTGCCGCGAGTGACTCGTAGACGACCTGTCGACCGATGTCCCTGGTCGCGGCTCCGGTTATTTCCGCAACGGCATCCCAGCCGTGAACGCGGGCGACTTCCAGCATGGGTCGTGTCAGCAGCTGCGTACCAAGATGCGTATCCACTGTGCCGCCTCCGGCGACAATCGCGTGACGCAGGACTGGCAGTGAAGCGTAGTTAGCACGCAGTCGACCAATGTCACGAACTCCGAGATCGCGTGTCCGCGCGAAGGATGCCCCAAACAGGTCACTGAACGCCTCTGCTACAACCGACATTTCGTGGGCTGCTTCAGGAGTTGTCTGGGCTCCGTAGATGACTTCGCCCCACTCACGGCTTGTCACGATATGGCCGAGTTCATGTGCCACCACAGCATCAAGATTCCGTCGAATGGTCCTGGTCGCGTTGGCGAGGCTGCCGATGCGGACGCTGGGATCAACGCGAGCACGCACTGCAGGACTCAGTACACCCAGTACGTCAGGGCCAAGGCGAATAGCCGCTACGCCTTCATCCAGCCGTGCGCCGGCGTTGCCGATGGCCTCAGGATCGCGGTGGAACAGCGCAAACACGCCCTCTTCGGCCTGAGCAGTTACACCGCCAACCCGCTTGAACCATTCCTGCATCTCGCCAATGCGGCCCATGAGCGCCGAGTGTTCTGGACCAGCTGAGCCATTGCCAGCGGCCACCAAGATTGGATCGCCGTGAGGGAGTGAATCGAATTCGACAGCAGTGTCACCCAGCAGTATTCGAAGCGAAGCTGCTCCGTAGCCATCAGCTGGGGGACGGGCTATCGGTCGACGTCGTGACAGACCGGATTCCCTGACAACGTCATCCCAATTGACGACGGGCCAGCCCTCCGGGATCACCGGCTGACCCGGGGCACGGACATGTGCCGAAAGTGGCTCCAACGACACGTGCGTACCATCGCCTACCGCGTCGGGCACGGGAACAGCGCGAACTCGCCATCTCCGATTGCGCCAATTGATCTCCTTGCCATCCACCGCTTCTGGTGATTGCGCGATGACGTCGCTCCATCGGCGGCTCGTTCGATAGAGATGCCCAGTCGTCGTGTCACGACGTGCCAACTGAACCCTGCCCGCCGAGCCGACTCCGACTGCCGTCCACTCGTGCCGGTTAGCGCCCGAGCCAAGCACCACCGTATTGCCGAGGTTCACGGACACACGATGCTGATCCTCCAGCATGAAACGATCAATTCCGGCATCATCGAAGTTGATCGTGACGAACCGTGGCTGGGCAGTGCCCAACTGCTGAACAGCGTCTTCAACCAGGGTCGACTGCCTCAGCTCCGATGCAGTGTCAGCGCCGATCGGGACAACGGTATAACCGGTCAGCTGTCCTCGCATGGACGCGCCGGTTCGGGTCGGCGCTACTGGTTCATGCTGTGCGCCGCGACCGCTACTCCCGATTGGCAGGATCACCTGCTGGCCCCCAATACGCTCCCTCGCTGCCCCGCTCCTGACTATCGGAGCGGACTGGGAGGAGGGTTTCATCCATCGGGATGCCAGCGTGCCAGCCCGGTGCGCGCAGGTGCGACGACTAGCTCAGGTTGATCGTCTGGCCCGAGTTCGAGAAGTCGATCCACTCGTTCTGGTCAACAACCGCCTTGACGGCCGGAATGAGTGGCTTGACGTCAGTGAGCCGCACAGTCGTCCCACCGGAGGAAGCTGGCTGGAACTCGGCCAGTTGGTAGGCAGACGTCGCCATCCGGCTGAGCGCCGTGATGTAGTACTCGCCGTCTGTCGATTGCAGCACCGACTGTACGGTGTCTGCCTGGCGTCCGTGCATGTCGGTGACTGACTTTGCCAGGGCGTTGGCAGCTCGAACCGCATCAGAAAAGTCTGTTCCGACCTTCGTGAAGATGTTTGCGGGGTCGTTCCTGTGGCTGCCATACGCGAGCGGTGTCTCAGACAGGGGCTTGTGAGCCGCGCCATTGCGATATGCGACCGAGGGCTCGTACTCGAAGACGGTCTTCGTGGTGGTCGCCGGCTTCCCATCCTTGGCTGGCGCGGTGACGTCGTAGCTGAATCGTACGATCTTGGTGTCTTTCCACAGACTTGGATTGCCCAGCTGATCCGGAGCGGTGTTGACGGGTGGGAGTGGCTTCGGCAGTGCAGCCGGTGGCGTAGCGGGAATCATCGTCTGGTCCTTCTGTAACGGGAGGGGTGTCGGAGTCGACCTGGCAAGTCATCCTGACGCGCGGGGACCTGAAACCGCAGAAACTCCCTGTCGACCCACGTGTGCCCGCTCGATGGCCGGGACCGCCCCGCCGCACGGGCCCCCAGACACAACGAGGCAGCCGATCGGCGACCTCTGGACAAGCGGGAGAAGGGACTCGACCGGTGAGCGGAGCGAGGGTCATGCAAGCGTGCTTGCGTATGACCGAGCGAGCGAGGCGGCTGAGGCGCTTCACGCGGGAGGGCGACGCGCCATGTCGAACGTGTGCGTTCGATGCATGGCCGGAGCGAGAACGCCAGTGGGCGCAAGCCCACTGCGCTACGAGAAAAGCCACCCACAGGGCGGCTTTTCGAGGAGCGGGTGAAGGGACTCGAACCCTCGACCTTCTGCATGGCAAGCAGACGCTCTAGCCAACTGAGCTACACCCGCAAAGTGCAGCGGCAACTATACCAGCCTCACGCCGACCGTGGCCGGGCGCCCACCCGGACGATCAGTCCGCTGCCGAGCACAAATCCCAGTCCAGCAAAGAGCCCGAGAGACATTCCCAGCAGCAGGACATCGATGATCCCGGTGAAGCAGCCGAAAACGACCCCGGCGAGCGCTGCCACAAGGCCCCAGCCAAACCCGAGGCGGTGCTGGCTGAACAGTCTGACCAGCAATGAAAACCACACCGCTGCCGCCAGCCAGGAAATAACGAGCACGACACCAAACGCGATGGCGATACGAATCGCCACGTCGCCCAGCGGACCCGTGTCGAACTCGATGTCACTGTACGCAAGAGGTTCGCCGCCCTTCTGCGACTGTTCAATCGACTGGCTGGTCGTATCGTAGACCTCAGTCAGATCACCCCACGAACCTGCAGCAACAATCAGCACTGCAAGCACCGTGAGAATCGTGATACCGATGAGCGACAGAATGCCGGTGACCATCGACGCACCGAATGCTGCGGGCCATCCAAGACGCTCGTTGCCACCGCGCTCAGGTGGCAGGTACGGCCCAGGTGGCAGATCGATGCGTTCGGTATCGCCGCTCATCCTGAAGCCGCCTGCTCGTCGAGTACTTCGTTGACGATCGCATCTGCCACTGCATTGCCACCACGTCGCACATGTTCAGCCGACCACTTGTCGCACCCCGCAAGCAGCGCATGAGCCTGTTCGTGGAGTGGCTTCAGGTCGATGTTCTTGACCCGGTACTCGCCGCGAAGCTGCTTGATCACAAGCTCGGAGTCGCCCCTGATCTGCAGCCGCCGGCATCCCAGCTCGAGGGCGTGCTCGATACCTTTCACCAGCCCAGTCCACTCGGCCAGGTTGTTGGTGGCACGTCCGACAGAGACGCCGCGGCGACCAACCTCGAGCATCGTTCCATCCGCCGTGTCGATCTCGGGTGCGTACAGCACCCAGCCCGCTGCAGCCGGACCCGGATTGCCACGACTGCCACCGTCGAAGTGCATCAGCAGCGACTCGAATGGTGGCTGCACTCCGTGATCAGCCGGCAGAGCACCCGCGTCCGAGGTCGGTTCAATGCGCTGCTGCTCAACGACGTTCGACTCTGGATTTGCGCTCCTGGTCACCGAGACCTCATGCAGCGGAATCACGTCAAACGCCGGTTCCTCGTATGGATGGGCATTCACGAATGCACTGCATACGGCAACAATATCCGCGTTGTTGACAACCGTTTCGAAGCGAATCTCCGGAACCTGCTCGAAGACGCCGGCTGTTCCGACGGCGGGAGTGGTCTGCTCGCCGCCCCGGAACGTGCCCGTTCCTGCTGTCGACCACGAGCAGCTGTCGTAGTCACCGATGTGTCCGGCCCCTGCAGCAAAGACCGCAGCTCGCACACGGTCCAACGCGTCCGGCGGAACGAACCCGATCAGCTTCCAACGGCGTGGGGCCGTCACGATGAAGCGGCCGCCTGGTTTGCTTCGGCCTGACGTGGATCGAGACGCTCGATCGTTCGCATCAGGACAGCCGCGTTCTGCTTGCGGGTATCGACGATCCGTTTGACCACGAATCGTGCATCGTCATCCTCGAATGCATCGATCAGGTGTTCATACCGATTTACCGCCTGCAGTTCCTCTGCAAGGTTGGCTCGCAGCACCGCAAGATCCGAGGCAAGTTCGCTCATCCGCATACGCGTTCAACTCCCGAGTGTGTCAACGCCACCGCGCGGCTGTGCCGTACCGTGTTCCGGTCGGCGACGCCGGGCAAGCATACCGGTCAGACCTCGCGCTGCTGGCGGCGGAAGATGCCGGCCGCAAAGGCAGCTATCACCCATACCGCAACCACGAGAAGGCTTACCCAGACGGACCTGCCGACGTCCTCGAGGATCTGGGCGACATCGAAGTTCGACGGCTGCAGCGCAATGCGCACCTCGTCGAAAGCGATCTTGAACCAGACGTCGTCCCACCACCCCAGGATCTTCCGGAGGCGGGCGATCTCGGTCGACGCGATGGTCACTACGGGTGCCGCGACATAGATCACGCCAAACCACGCTGCAATCACTATTCCTCGGCTGGGGAGCAGCATCGTCAGGCAGGTACCCATGATCGCGCTGATCGTGGCGCTGAAAACCGCGACAGCCCCGGACCTGAGCACCGTCTCGAATTCCGGCATTCCTCGCGACGCAGCCGCTGCAGCGACGGAGTAGACGACGACACCTGCGACCACCGCAGCGACGACCACAATCACGGCCGAGATAGCCTCGGCCACGGCCACTATGGCACGAGGTCGACCGGTAGCGACGTATTCGCGCATCATGCCTGCAGAGACTCCCTGCGAGCCTGCAGTCGCGCCAACAACCAGCCCGATGATGCCCAGGATCGACGAATGCATGGTGCCAATCAGCTGGATCACAAGATCAGCGCGCTCCGAGCCGCTGACGGCCACGCCGTTGACGTCGGAGATGAATCCATCAGACAGACCCATCGGAACCGCCAGCACCGGCCAGAGCACAATCGAGAAGCCAACGAGGCCCACCCAGAACAGCACGCGTCGTGCAAGGAGCAGGCGAACCAGTTCAATGATCATCGTCAACCTCTCCCCGCCATCCCAGGGCCGTGTTCGCTGCCACTGGCCACGAGATCCATGAATCGCTGTTCCAGGCTGCTTGACTCGCGCGCCAGATGCACAACCCGGACTCCTGCGGCGATCAGGTCGCGGGCAACGTCGGCGATCGCATCGTCCCCCGCCCCACTGACCAGCACAATCTGCATCGCCGGCGATGCGCTGTCGACCACCGCCGCCGTGGCGACGAGGTCGTGCTTCGCCGCCGCCACCACTGCTTCAGTGGGGTTTCCGCTGAAACCAACGACGTAGCGTGTCGTATCACCGGCAGTCAGCGACTGCACACTGCCGTCATAGACCAGCCTTCCGTTCTGGAGCACGGCAACCGAGTCACAGGTCCGCTCGAGCTCCCCGAGCAGGTGGCTGCTGACCAGTACCGCGTGCCCGTCGTCGGCGAGGCTTCGCAACAGTGCGCGCATCTCGTGGATTCCCGGTGGGTCCAGCCCGTTGACCGGTTCATCGAGGATCAGCAGATCCGGCGACCCCAGGAGTGCGCGGGCGATACCGAGTCGCTGGCGCATCCCCAGCGAGTATCCCTTGACGCGATCGTCTGCACGATCGCCCAGCCCTACGCGTTCCAGAACGTTGTCGATCCGATCCTGGCTGCCATCGCCACGCATTCGGGCGATCAGTCGCAGGTTGTCGCGTCCACTGATATGGCGGTGGAATCGCGGCTCCTCGATGATCACGCCGACGTTTCGGTACACCTCGTGGCAGCCGGCTGGCATCGAGTGACCGAGCACGCTGACGTCACCTGAGCTGGGACGGGTGAACCAGAGCACGCTGCGCATGAACGTGGTCTTGCCGGCACCGTTCGGGCCGATCAGGCCATAGACACACCCTCGGGGCACGCTGAGTGAGACATTGTCCACCGCAACGCGGGCGCCGAATCGCTTGGTCAGCCCGTGTGTGACGAGGGCCGGCTGGTCAGCAGAGGTCATCCGAGATCGATTTCGTCGATCTGCGCCTTCTGCATCTTGCCGGAGTAGTCGATGTACAGCGCCTTCCACTCCGTGAACGAATCGAGTGCAGCCTGCCCGGCCTCACGATGACCGTTACCGGTATTGCGCGTGCCACCGAAGGGCAGCTGGATCTCTGCACCGATCGTTCCGGCGTTGATGTAGGTGATACCGGTGTACAGATCGCGCATCGCCCGGAACGCCAGATTGACGTCCTTGGTGTAGATCGAGCTCGACAGCCCGTACTCGACGCCGTTGGCAATCTCGACGGCGTGCTCGAAGCTGGTCGCCTTGATGATTGCGGTGACCGGCCCGAAGATCTCCTCCTGGGCGATCCGGGCTGTCGGCTGGACGTCCGCCCACACGGTGGGTCGATAGAAGCAGCCGGCCGAAAGCGCACCGTCGGCTGCAATCTCGCCGCCGCAGACCAGCCGTGCGCCGTCTGCTTCGCCGATCGCACGGTACGAGGCAATCTTCTCGAGCTGCTCGCGATTGATCACGGGGCCGACGTCAGTCGAGTCCTCGAGTCCGTCACCAAGTCGCAGGCTGCGCGCCGCGGCCGCAACGCGCTCGACAACCGTGTCGTAGAGCTTCTCGTGGACGATGACGCGGCTTGCGGCCGTGCATCGCTGGCCGCTGGTGCCGAAAGCGCTCCAGACGATTCCCTCGATGGCAAGGTCAACGTCGGCGTCCTCGTGGACGATGATCACGTTCTTGCCGCCGAGCTCAAGCGAGACGCGCTTCAGCGAGGGAGCGGCGTTCGCGGAGATGAGCTTTCCGGTCTCGGATGAGCCGGTGAACGAAATCACATTGACGTCGGGATGCTTGACGAGTGCATCGCCAACGACCTCGCCCCGTCCGTGCACCATGTTCAGCACGCCGGCGGGAAGTCCGGCCTCCAGCAGAATCTCGACAAGTCGTGTTGCCAGGATCGGGGTGTCCTCGGCCGGCTTGAACACGACGGTGTTGCCGGCGATCAGTGCCGGAGCGATCTTCCACGATGGGATTGCAATCGGGAAGTTCCACGGCGTGATCACGCCAACGACACCAATCGGAATCCGGGTGCTCATCGCGAACTTGTCCGGGAGCTCGCTGGGGACGACATCGCCGAACATCCGGCGCCCTTCGCCTCCCATGTAATAGAGCATGTCGATGGCTTCCTGGACGTCACCTCGCGTCTCGGCAACGACCTTGCCCATCTCGCGCGTCATTTCGCGGGCGAGCTCTTCCTTCCGCTCGACCATGATCTCGGCGGCCTTGTACAGGATCTCGCCACGGTGAGGGGCTGGGTACAGGCGCCACGAATCGAATGCAGCCCGCGCGGCGCGCACGGCAGCTTCCATATCGCTTGCGCTGCTCTCGGGGAACGTCGCAATCACCTCGCCGGTGGCAGGATTCAGGACATCAAATGTCGATCCTGAGGAACTGTCTGTCCACTCACCGGCGATGTAGTTGCGATAGGTCGTCGTTGCCACGGTCATCAAGGGCCCTCCTGCACGCGCGTGCATCCGGATGCTTCTGTCGATGCGTAGCAAACCACACGGGTGCCCTGCGGGGCCACCCCGGCGGAAGAATTCTCAGGCGCCCGCTGGCTGACCCGGCATGTGAATCGAGGGAAAACTGCCTGGGCGATCACGACGACGGTCACGAATCTCGCGTCGCTCGTGGTCCTCGGCGGACGGTGCAGTTCCACCGCGACGATCTCCACTCCGCCGGTCGATGATGACTTCGACGTTCGGGTTGTTGGCGTAGTGCGCCACCATCCGGTCGAACAGGTCGTCGGCCAGTTCCGGGGGAATCACG
>CAYNNW010000036.1:0-2222 GCA_964398435.1 uncultured Gaiellales bacterium
TATTGCACCCACGACGGCACAGTCAGCCGCGATCCAGCAGAAGACGACAGACACCCTGGACGGGAAGGTCGTCGTCAGCCCGGCAGCTGAGCGGATACGCACCGTTCGAACAGAAGGCGGCAAGCCAATCGGTCCAGGAATGACCGTGAAGCGCGCATTGATCATCCAGAACCGGACAAAGGGCCCTGTTGCCTTTGACCTGGCACTCGCCCAGATTGTCGGCAGCAATGCCGAAACCATTGTGGAGGTCCGCGATGGTGTTCGCGAAGGTGCTGCGGCCTGGGCATCACTCGATTCGTATTCCGTGACGGTGCCGTCGGCCGCGACGGCGCAGGTTGATGTCACGATCAAGATCCCGGCCAAGGTGGCGCCAGGGTCGGAATCCTTTGCCATCACCGTCACCCAGCGGCAGGCCGGACCGCCCCCCAAGGGTGCAGGTATTCGACCGGTCTTTCGGCAGGTTGCGATCTATGTCGTGGATCTGCCCGGTGCAGCGAAGGTCTCGGGCAGCGTGCGTCGTGGAATGGTCACCAGCGCGAAAGACAGGGCCGACAGCGCCCGGGGCTCCGGCAAGCTGCGCCAGCGTCGCGTGTACGTCGGGCAGAAAGAGCTGATGCTGACGCTTATCTACAAGAATGCCGGAAAGCGGATTCTCACACCCGAGGGATACGTTGAGTTCACGGGCTTCCGCTCAAAGAAGAAGCGGGTACCGATCACACGCTTCACGGTGTACCCCAACGGTGAGGCCGGAATCGAAGTCCCGATGAAGAAGCTGCCGTCGTTCGCTCGCATGAATGGTGTCATCCACCTGAATTCCGACGCCGGGAACCAGAAGCTTGCCGTTGAGCCATTCTGGCTGCTGCCCCGCTGGCTGCTTCCGGTGGTCGCGGCGGCACTCGGACTGGTCGTCCTGTGGATCGTGATCGGCAGGATCCGCAAGCGACGGGCACGAGATGAGTGGGCAGAGTCGGTCGCCGACGAGGTCGAGTTCGACGACGACTCGGACTACTGATCGCGCGCCGGACGGCGCCAGCGCATCAACGTCCGGGAACCGATTCCGAGAATCAGGATCGAGAGCAGCACTGGTCCAAGCCATGCCCAGAGGCCGCGTCCGTGTGTTGGTGGCTGGGCGAGGACTCGATCGGGGCCACCATACTCGTCGACGAGCCCATCGATGATCTTCGAGCGAGTCCAGCCGTCAGCGATGCGCCCGTCGATGTAGGCCCGCATCCGATCTGCAGCCGGTCCGCTTGACCGGTCCAGTGGCGCCCGACACGACGGACACATCACGCGCGGTTCAATCTCACGTCGCGTGGGCGCGGCTTCGGAGGCCAGAACCGACGGTGCTCCCGTCAGCACCCCACAGAGGCTGAGAACCAGCGCCAGCCTGAACCGCTGACTAGCCACGTGCCAACTCGGCGTCAAGCACACGGCGCATGATCGTCAGATCGACAGCCCCCGGAACCCGCGTTGACACTCGCCCGTCAGCACCAACGACAAATGTTTCCGGAAAGGCGCGAACACCCCAGGCGCGTCGCTCTCGCTCGGTGCTTGCAACGATCGGATACGTCAGTCCGTGTTCACGCACGAATGCAACCGCGTCGCTGCGAAGGTCCTCGTCACTCGCATTCACCCCGACAACAACCACGCCACGAGCCCTGTACTGCCGCGCGATTCGTTGCATCATCGGCGCCTCGGTGCGGCAGGGACCACACCAGCTCGCCCAGAAGTAGACAACCGTTGGCCCCGATCGCCGAGGTGCGCGTGCGCGTCCCGGACCCCGTCGGTCCCGCGGAACCACGGCCACCGTCGAGGGCATTCCTGCGATTCGCCTGACCGGGAGAGGTGGCGAGAGCGGCCTGTCGCCACTGCGAAGAGCCACGGTGACTGACTGCCCGGCAGCCTCATCACGGACTGTCCGGAAGAGCACAACGATGACCCCGATAACGATCAACGCCACGATCAGCCAGGCAATATCACTTCGACCCCGGGATCGTGACTGCTGCTTCTCGGATCGATCGGTGGTTTCGGTCTTCATCTAGCGCGTATCGTACCGCTGATTGTCTTCATTGGCGTACGACACGATCATCCGGTCGGTCATCCACTCCACCGGTGCACGGTCATCAGTCAGCACTCGATTCGCATCTGGACGAACCGGATGCAGTCCATCGGCGAAACGCGTGAACAGACTCGACAGCTCGGGGCGTTGCGCGAGCTCTGCA
>CAYNNW010000036.1:2232-4602 GCA_964398435.1 uncultured Gaiellales bacterium
CTCGCGCAGCGAGGAGGGGCGTGCCGTCGCAACGACGAGCTCGTTGTACATCTCTGCGCGATACCAGTACACGCCGGGAAAGACGTCACGCATCGTTGCGGCGATCGATCGACGTATGCGGCGGTCGTCAGGTGTCGACCCGACATTGATGACCAGCACTCCATCCCGTGCCAGGCGCGAGCGGACGGTGGTGAAGAATTCGCGGGTCGTCAGATAGAACGGGATGTATGGCTGCCGGTACGCATCAACAAGGATCACGTCCCATTTCCTGGTCGCGTGGGTCAGGAATGGCCTGCCGTCCCCATCATGAACAGTCAGGTTGCGTCCCGACATCTGGAACCAGCGCCGACCAACATCCGAAACGAGCGGGTCGAGTTCGACTCCGTCGATACGTACGCGCGGTCGGTAGTGCCGATATGCGCGTGCAGCAGTGCCGGCAGCATTGCCAACAATGCACATCGACAGCCGCGCATCGGCAGGGTCACCACTGCTCTCGGAACCGGCGAAGGCCGGGAGTGTCAGGAAATGGTCCCAGACATTGCCCGTGAGCACCGTATCCCGCTTCCATACCGAGTGGACGGCCCATCCCTCATTGAGCTGCAGTACACGCTCACCTGGGCTGACCTGGCGGACCCGTACGTATTGATATCGCGAATCCTGGCTCATGAGCAGTCGCCCCGGCGCGGCCCTGCCAACGAGATTCTGCGGCATCACGAGAAGGACGACTGCTGCGGCCAGTGCCGCCAGGCAGGCAACCCGGCGCCGGCCGCGCAGCCCGGCCAGCGACACGATCAGCAGGGCGCATCCGGTGACCACGAGCGTCCGTCGCGTACCGATCGCGGGAATAGTGACCAGGACGCTCAAAAACGTTCCGGCAATACTTCCCAGTGTTGAGAGGGCGTAGAGCGACCCCGCCACCTCTCCGGACTTGCCGACGTCGTCCAGCGCAAGCCGTACCGCGTACGGCGGAACCATTCCCAGGAGCGTAATCGGAACGCTGAACAGCAGCAGACTGCCAAGGAAGCTGCCGACCACCGCACCAACGCTGACCGCATCGAGTCCACTTGCGGTGATATCGAGCACGGGACGCGCAACAAATGGCACCACCACGATGCTGCCTGCCGCAAGCGCGGTGACGGTACACAGGCCCGATGCCGTTGGAAACCGGTCAGCGATCTTGCCACCCTGCCAGTAGCCAATCGAGAGGTAGATCAGGATCAGACCGATGATGTTGGCCCAGACCGTGACACTCGATCCAAACGACGGTGCCAGCAATCGCGAGGCCGACATCTCGGTTGCCATCGTCGTCATACCGGCGATGACGACAATCATTCGCAGGATTGCAGGGCGCACTAGCGGTGGTCTCCATTGCGTCGCTGAACGACCACGATGGCCACGTCGTCAGTCAGATTTCCACCGGCATACGTGAAGCAGTCCTCGTAGAGCGCGTAGGCAACATGGGGAGCTTCTCCGGTTGCAACGGATGTCAGACAGCGGTCGAGCCGGAATTGCCCGTACAGGCGACGGTCAGTGCGTGCCTCGACGACCCCGTCCGTGTACGCAACGAGTGTCTGACCGGGCAGCATTGGCCATGTGCGCTCCTCGTAGTCCTGGTCCGGCACGATTCCGAGCGCGAGTCCCTCCAGGTCCAGTGCTTCGATCACGGCGGCATGGTCGCCAGTCGGCGGATGGATCAGCCGCGCCTCAGGATGGCCTGCATTTCCAGCGGTGATCGTTCCCGCAACCGGATCAATCACCGCATAGAACAGCGTGACGAACTTGCCACTGCTGACCTCTTCGCAGACGACGTCGTTTGCATATGCAAGAAACGCGGACGGCGAGGGATGCTCGCGCGCGAGCGTTCGAAAGATGTACTTGGTCATCGCGGTGTCTGCGGCCGCAGCGACCCCCTTGCCGGTGACGTCGCCAACGGCAACTGCCAGTCGACCGTCTTCCAGCGCGAGAAAGTCGTAGAAGTCACCGCCGATCAACGGGGCATGGGCACCACCGAGCGTTGCCGAGCGATACAGCACACCCAGATCGAGCCCGTCCACTTCGGGAAGGCGACCGGGCAGGAGCGACTCCTGGATGACCTCTGCAAAGTGCTTCTGCTGCTGATACAGGCGCGCGTTGTCCAGTGCCAGTGCGGCCTGGCCGGCAACACCTGCGGCGATCTCGACCTTTTCAGCGGTCAGCTGATGATCCGGATCGATGGACAACATCGTGACGGTTCCCAGGACCTCGGTGGGCAATGCAACCGGCAACGCTGCGAGCGAGCTTCCTTCCTGGAGAAATGGCGCCAACCGCCGAATGACATCCGCATCGTTCCACGTCTGATCACCGTCGCTGCCGAACCGGTCAATCAACAGT
>CAYNNW010000036.1:4612-10901 GCA_964398435.1 uncultured Gaiellales bacterium
ACATGCGCGACGAGCGGATCATCGAGTCGCTCCGGCGGTGTGAGCAGTGGTTCCAGCGCAAGCGCGAGTTCGGGGTGCGATGCGTGCAGTGCGCGCAACTCAAGTTCGCGCCCGCGTGCGTCGGGAGTCCGGATCCATGCTGCATCAACATCCAGCCGCTCTGCCATCGCCTGGACAACGGCGCGCATTGTCTGGTCAAGTGAAAGGCTTGTCGCGAATGTCCGCGATACCTCGTGCAGCGCCCGCACCTGACGGACGTTCTCACGCTCCACTTCGACCAGCCGTCGTGAGCGATCGTGCTCCAGCCGCTCAGCCTCGATGGCCTGGGCCGCGCGAAGCGCGTTGGCGACGTGTCGCCCGAACACTTCCGTCTGTCGACGATCCGCGGGTATACCGTGGGTGCTGAGCACGGTACCGATCACGAGTGCAACGCCAACAGTCGTCCCGCCTGCGCGGAGCGGGACCGCAAGCATCGACGTTCCCGGTTCAACCTCTGAATCGCCGCACATCTCGATCAGACGAGCCGTCCGCGTGTCCGAACTGATGTCCTCAACCACGACGACAGAGTCCCGGTCGTCGCCCTGTGCTCCCGGACTCCAATGTCCCTGACGAATGATGGCTTCAAGTACAACGGAGTGGTCTCCCGCCATTGCAACGGGACGAAGCTCGCTGCCTCCCTCCCGAACAAGAACAGCGGCTGAATCGCCACGAAAGGACTCGAGCAACCCTGCCGCGACAGTCTCACCAACATGAACGGTCGTCAGCTGGTCAAAACAGTCGGCAACAATGTCCTGCAGTTCCGCACCACGCATCAGTTGCCGTCGCTGCTCATTCGAGCGCCCTGCAGATCGGATTGCCTCCTCAACATGCACGACAACCTGTGTGGCAAGCCGCTGCTGTTCATCGCTCAGTCGCTGGCCTGGCGGCAACGCGAAGACAATGATCACCCGGCTGCCGTCGTGTTCGTCCAATGCAAGGCCAACGACCTGACGGTCGTCACTAACGTCAGCCTCAAGCGCACCGTCACGTGATGCTCCGGCAGATGCAACCCGATCCAACATGTCCTGAAACACGGCTTCCAGATCGTCACCGACTTCGCCGATGCTTCCCACGACTGAGCGGTAGCCGTCCCCGGGTTCGAGACCGGTGCGATCACGCCAGATCCGGACGGCATGAGCACCGAACATCTCGCCGACAAGGCGTGGAAGAAACCGGATCGTTCGCTCGGGGCGAACTCCGGATGCGAGGGCTTCGCCCATAAGCTTGACTGCGTTGCGTGCAGCTTCGAGTGCACGATCAGATCTGGTGCTCACTGCGTCACGGTCGACGACAAGCGCCACGTGAGCCGCAACCGTTCTGGCGCAGGCAATCTGTGCGGCAGACCAGCTGCGCGTCGCACGTCCCAACAGAACAAGCGCACCGTGCGACCCGTCGGCATCCAGCCGAACGGGGAACGACGCGATCGATCGAGACGGCACAATCTCGAGCATGCGACGGGCCGCGTCGGACATGGCTTCGCGGGATGGGTCAATGTCGGACACGAGGGTTTCGTCGAATCCACCCTCCCACGGAGCGCACGCCTCCCCGTTGAGTCGGGTGAGTCCGATCAGGTCGCCCGCATCGCGCAGCGTTCCGGACGCCGCAACCAGGACGGTGGTCCCGTTCGGGTCAGGAAGCCACACGGTACAGACATCGGCCCCAGTCGCTAGAACTGCCATCTCAGTCAGTCGATCCAGAGCCTCCGAGCGCCCCGCTGCGACCTCACCGACGACCGCATCAAGCCCCTGCAATGCCGTCACCGCTGACCGCTCTTCGTGCAGAACCATCAGTTGTCCAAGGATGACCGCTGCCAGCGCCGCAAATCCATTGATTCCGTCACCCTGAGCGTCGGTTCGATTCGCCCGCTCATCGACGTCAACGACAACTACCAGTGCATCAACACGTCCGGACCGATCGACAAGCGGAACCACCAGCGATGGCATCTCACCGGCACACGACTCAACGGATGAGTCGGGCATATCCGATACGACCTCCGGCGAGTTCGCAAATGACACTGCGGTTCCGGACTCGACGGCACGAACTGCGATTCCTGTATCGATGCGGATCGCCATGGGCGGACGGGGATCGGACTCGCCCCGATGTGTTGCGACCAGCTCCATGCGAGCTGACTCTTCGCGTCGAAGATAGGCAACTCCCCAGCGCCCCCCAGTCAGCGCGACCAGAGCTTCGACTGTTCGATGGAATCCGACATCCACATCTGCTGAACTCCCAACGAGCGCTGCGGCCGCCAGCACATCAACAAGTGCAGCGACATCGGGCGATGCGTCACCTGCTGCGGTGGCGGTTGCAGCTGCTGATGAAGAGTCGGGAGTGTTTCCGCGCGCGTGCACTGAGGCAGACTACAGCGCGGGGGACACGCGGTGCAGGACGTCAATCACCGGAAATGTGGCAACAACCACCACATCACGTATGATCCAACCATCCCCCGTGTCACGCGCCAAACGGCCGTCGAACGACACGTACCGATATGACCTGCAGGTCCGGAGGGCAATCCGATGAGTAACGGAAGAAACCAGCGCAGCGGCAAGAGCAACAACCAGCGCCGTCGGCGGGGGCGCAATCCCCGGGACAACCAGCAGTACCAGTCAGCTCCCCGTGGTCCGGTTATGACGGCATTGGGCGAGAGCACGTACGAAGCAGTCTTTGACCACGGCAACGAAGGCTATGGCGTTTGGTTTGACGGTGTGGTCCGCGAGGACCCCGTCTACCGGCAGCACTGGAAGGGCAACCGTCCGATCTTCGTGAAGCTGGAGAAGGATCACATCCTGATTACGCGCGAACTACCGGGCAGCGGAGACGATTCCGATGACGAAGATGTCACCGAGGTTGAAGCGCCCGATCCCGGGAATGACGCGCGTGAGCCCGAGCCAACTGCCGAATCTGCTGCTGCGGTCGAGCCCGCGGAGGCCCCGGTGGATCCTGCCGACGCCGAAGCCGGAGCAGCGGACAGCGACGTGACGTACTCCCCGGAAGAGGCCGCACGGCTCTTCGTCGCAGGAACGGCTGAGTCCGATGCGACTGACAGCGGCGCGGAACCAGACGCCGAGGTCCAGAAGAAGCCGGCACCACGTCGGCGGCGCGCACCGCGCAAGACGACCAGCACCGACTCAGAGTAGGTCAGGCACCGATAAGTGCCTTGGCTTGGGCAACGAGCTGTCGTGGGTCAAACGGCTTGCTGAAGTAGCCCTGTGCACCACGGTCTGGTGCTCGCCCGAGCTCGCCGGCGGTGATCTTTCCACTGAAGATCACTACAGGCAGCTGCTCGACATCGAGCTTGTCCCGTACACGGCGTAGCATCTCCCATCCGTCGATGCCCGGCATGCTGACGTCCAGCATCATCAGATCAGGGACCCGTTGATTGATTCGCTCGATTCCCTGGATCGCGCTGCCGCCTTCGTCGACGCGAAAGCCCTCGTTCTCCAACGCTTCGCGAATCATTGCCCGCACGTCAGCATCGTCATCGACGACGAGCACGACAGGTGGACCGTCCAGCCCGCGGGACGACGGCAGTGACACGGCATCTCCGTACATGAACCGGTCGAGGTCGTCCCGCTTGAATCGTCGATGACCACCCGGTGTCTTGAAGGTCTCAATCCGTCCGCTGTCAGCCCACTTGCGGATCGTGCTCTGGGCGACGCCGAGATACCGTGCGGCCTCACCAAGTGTCAGCCAGTCGCCACCAGATGAACCTGAATCGCCTGAAGCTGCTGTCATTATTGACCTGCCCTCGCTGTTGTCTTCGGCTTCTTGGGCTTCTTCCGCGTCTTCGCGGTTACCGTTCGAACCGTTGTTCGCGTCACCGTCTGCACGACGGTTCGCACGGGCAACGTCGCCATGATCGTTCCACGATTGCCAGCGACCGTAACTTTTGCATTTGCCGGCCGCCCGCTTTCCGATGCGACCCTGCCATATCCGAGGCCGAAGATGAATGCGGCGCCGAGCAGCAGCATCCAGGTCACCAGCCGGGTCAGTCCCCGTACGAGCCGGCGGCGTCGTCGCCGCTTTCCACGCTCCAGTCGGCCAGCGCGGGATTCGCCCCGAGCACTCTGAGACGCTGTCCACGGGTCGTCATCAACCAGATCCCAATCCTTACTCATTGCCCGTAGTCACTCGCCTTTCGCTGATGTCGCCAGAAGGCGGCATCGACTGCCAAACCATGTTCCCATGCCCATGGCGCACCTGGAGCATATTGGTGGAGCACCGGGGCAGACCAGCTTTCACTGCCTGACCAGGCCTCGACGAGTTGTCGTCTGCTGAATGTCTGCCCGAGCCGTCTGTCGAGCTCCTGCGCGAGCACCTCGAGCAGGTCCTCCAGGAGCTGACGCCGAGCCGAGTCTTCGCTGAATCGCTCGACACGTCGCTCGCCTTCGGCCCAAGCCTGGATCGCAATGTCTTCGCTGATGAGGTTATCCATTGGGCAGTACTCGAACCCGCTTGCAGACTTCACGTTGGCTACACTCACCGACGTGTCGAAACCACCTGATGACGATACCACCGCCGACTGTGTACCGGAAACGGACCGTCGCGATGTCGAATGGCAGATCGGGCGCCAGGCCCGGGCATTCGACGGCGTCGCAGTTCGATGCCCGTTCGGATTTCCAGCAATCACGCATCAACGCGCCATGGACGATGAGGCGCGTCCGTTCCCGACCGCATACTACGTGACATGTCCGCACCTGGTCCGGAGTATCGATCGGATCGAGAGCGCTGGGGGGATACGGAGATTCGAGCGAGCACTGCAAATGGATTCCTCGCTGGCCGAGGCGACGGCGCGCGCGCATGCGAATCACATGGCGGCGCATGCAGGCCATCGCATTGCGGGCTGTGGCGACCCGGATCGACTGAAGTGCCTGCACGCCCACGCGGCCTACGAATTGTCGGTGGGCCAGCATCCGCTTGGACGGATGGTGCTGCATGAAGCTGAACCGCTCTGGTGCGACACTGCCACCTGCCAGCAAAGTCGCTCAAGGACGTCGGCAGGAGAGTGACACTGCACGTCGAAACGTGCCATCAGATGGCACGGGATGGCGTGCAGGCGGCACAGTACCTTCGCTTCCACGCTGGTCAGGCAGATCGATCCTGCGAAGTCCCGGCCGGGCAGGGGCGGAGCCGGTGTCGAAAACAGCACGAGCGACGGTGCGGGCAGCACAGGGCGCATCGACTGCAGCACAGCCACGAAGTGCGGGTGTACCACGGGTCACAACGGTTGTCACGGGCGTCTTCGGCGATTCCCGAGCTGCGGCGTGGCTCGGGATTGTTCTCATGTGTCTGTTGATGATGCTGCTGGTTCGCCCGATTGCAATGTCCCTGATGTCGTTTCATCGAAGTTCGGGGCTGGTGGCCGAGCGGCGCAGTGAAGTCGAGGCACTGCGCAAGCGCAACGCAGACCTGAAGGCTTCGCGCAATCAATACCGGCAGACCGCATTCATCATCCAGCAGGCCCGCCTGTATGGGCTCGTGTTGCCCGGCGAGTCAGCGTACGTCGTGCGGGAGCTCGCGCACCCCGAGGCCGTCGGGTCATATATCAGTGCCCGCGCTGTAGACGCAGTGCAGACCGCCCTCAGCGTGGGCCAGGCATCGCGGTCGCAGCCCCCGGCGGACGAAGGTCGAACTCCTCGACCTTGAGCATGTTGGTCATGCCGGGGCGGTTGGCAATCGTTCCGGCGGTGAAGACAACACGCTCACCTGGATTCACCAGCCCACTGGCTGCAACAGCCGTCGTGGAGTGGCCCCAGCTTTCGGGGGATTCCGGGACATCCTCGATCAGTACCGGGGTGGTTCCCCAGTCAAGCGCGAGCCGCCGACACGCGTGAACATTGCGCGATGCAGCGATCACGGGACGATGTGGACGATTCCGAGACACCTGCCGCGCCGATCGCCCGGTCTCGGTCAGCACAACAATGGCGGCAGCATCGAGCAGCTCGCCCACTTCGCATGCAACCGCAGCCAGCGCCTGTGGAATCGAGGTCGTTCGCTGTGATTCAACGTAGCTGTGCGGCAGCGGAACCGCCGGCTCAACCGCACGAGCGATGCGATCGATCACACGGATGACCTCAACCGGATACTTGCCTATCGCAGTTTCGCCCGACAACATCACCGCTGCCGTGCCATCAAGGATGGCATTTGCAACGTCGCTTGCCTCGGCACGCGTCGGTTCGGGCTGATAGGTCATCGTCTCCAGCATCTGCGTGGCAGTGATCGCTGGAATGCCCATCTCTACTGCGCGCCG
>CAYNNW010000037.1:0-10886 GCA_964398435.1 uncultured Gaiellales bacterium
GTTGCGTGCGGTCTGCCCGCCGTTGTTGGTGACCTTGAGTACCACTTTGTTCCTGCGGCCGCGCTGCATCTTCCGCTTGGGCTTGACCACGCTGACAGCGAGATCTGCGCGATCGTCGCGCAGTCGCCAGGTCAGCGCCTGTCCGCTGGACTGGTGTGCACCGCCGGCGAAGATGTGTCCCATCCCGTCCGTGCCCACGTGCATCGACACATGGCCCAGCGTGCTGGTGGCCTGGAACTCGCCGTCGCCGCCGCCGAACGTTGTATCTGTCCCGCCGCTGCTCGTCAGGCGCTTCACATACATCGGAAAGACAATTCCATTGGTTCCCGCCAGGCCAGTAACCACGGGTCGATCTGCGCCGTCAACGAGGACATCCATGGCACGATCGGTCAGCGCAGTTGTGTACAGGCGAACCTCCCCGTCGCCTCCGCCGAATGTTGTGTCCAATCCGGTGCCGTTCTCACGAATTCGCGCGACGAACACATCCTCGCTGGTTCCGGCGAACGAGCCAACAACGATCGTCCTGTCGGCCGAGTCGACTGCCATCTCGTAGTCAACTTCGTCAACGCCTGCAACCGCGTCGATGATCGCAATTCCGTCGCCCCCGCCAAACGATGTGTCCAGCGCTCCCGAGGTGGTGAACCGGGCCAGGATCGTTCGATAGCCGTAGTCGTAGCCAGCGACCACCGCTCGGCCGCGTGAATCCAGCTGCATCCCAGTCAGCTGCTGCGAATTGCTCACGGCAACGTGGTTGGGAGTCCCTGAGTGGAAGCTGGTGTCGACGGCGCCCGTGCTGGTGAACTGGAGCACAGCCATCTCGTAGTTGCCGCCGCCGAAATCGATCGTTGTGCCGACCACGATGCGGCCGTTATCCCTGATCGAGACTGCGAAGCCCAACTCATTGCGCGCTGTGTCGTACACCGCGACTCCGTCGCCCCCGCCAAACGTGGTGTCGAGTGCTGATCCCGATGCATTCAAACGTGCGAGCAGCACGGCGGAGGTGCCCGCAGGATTGTTGACGCCGGTGACAAGGATCCTGCCCTGCGAGTCGAGGGCTATTGCTGCGCCATTCTCCGTAGCACCAAGGTCAACTACTGCGAGTCCATCTCCGCCGCCGAAGCTGGTGTCCAGCTGTCCGCTGGTCGTGAACCGCACAATGCAGATATTCGTTGAACAGGACCCGACCAGCAGGTGTCTGCCGCTGCTGTCCACCTCGCCATCGCGCGGGTCAAGCGCAACTGCGCCCGGCAGTGGGGTCAACGTGAATCCGTCGCCACCGCCGTACGAGGTGTCGGCGGTTCCGGGCATCCAGGCGGCGTGTGCGGGAACAGCGCACGCCAGCGAGGCAGCGACTGCCGATGCAAACAGCATCATTCGGCGTAGCAGTGACATTCAGCGCTCCTACCCGGATCTCCCGGGTGTGAACACTCGACTCGTCGGTTGCGTTACGCCTGGTGCGTGCAACCGCCGATCAACCTCCCGAACTGCCAGACACCCCGTGTTGGCCGCGCCGTCGCGTCGACACGGAACCCGAACGGCATCCTTACCGCTTACTCACCTTCCAGCATCGGCAGTGCAACAGCAGCAATCGACCCGACGAGCACGGCAGCCATACCCAGGCCGATCGCAGTTTCGGCACCCGCGCGGATCTTGCCACCGCGAATTGCATCGCTGACTGCGGTTTCGCCGAGCGCGCGGGCCGCCGTCGTGAGGTCATTCGTCGCAGTGATCGCTCCGCCAACGAGCGATGCGACGCCGCCACCCACGACTGCCGCATCGAGCATGCGACCCGCGCCGCGCCAATCGTCGGTTCGAGGCGCAGGCACCCATCGGTGTGTTGAGCTGTCGAGGTCAACGACTGTGGTGCCAGGTGGGTTTGGCTCGATCGTGCCGGTTGGGCCATGTATTCGGTCCAATACATGGTAGCCGCCAACCAGAGCGCCAACTCCAATAATGCCTGCTCCGAACGCCTTGCTGGTATTTGAGATGAATCCTGCTGACATGGTCATGATGTCACCAATCCGTCCTCAAGAAGTTCGGCGTTGCCACCGCGGAGTTCCAGGAGGTTGGACACCCGCGCAACTGCGCATGTCGCAATGATCGATCCGATTCCGAGGCCAATCAGCGTCTCGGAGTGTGTCAGGATCTTGCCGGCACGAACTGCGTCGTCCGTTGCGCTCTCTCCCAGCGCTTGTGCTGCCACCGACAGGTCGGACCGCGCAATGGCCGCGCCAACCGCGGCGCTGACACCGCCGGCCAGCACGATTGCGGCGTCGCCGGTTCGTGCGATAACCCGCCATCCATCCTTGCGCGCTACGACGGCTGCCGTCCCGGGGCGAGCGGCGTCACTGGGATCGTTGTACTGGCGGGATTCGTTCCCGGGCGGACCGTATATCGTGCCTGTATGGCCGAATGACAGGTCAAGTGCGTGCAGCCCGATTGCAGCGGTACCGGCGGTTACCAGCCCTACTGCAGCCATCTTGCCCACGTTGGTGACCGCGCCTGCTGGCGAGCTCATGGCGATTCCTTCCGTTGAGTCAGCATTGTTGTGTGACCAACGGGTTGTTGTGGCAGTCCGCAAGGCACGCAGTGGCGCTCGTCAGTCCCGATTGTCCCGTTAACCCGTTATCCCGATTTCCCGTTACGTGCCGCCCCCGCCCCCATCGGGGCTCACAGGTGCGGTCCGTGCCGATGTATCCTGCGAGGCTGCAGTCTTGTTTCAACGGGTTCGTTCGATTCACGGACGCATCGAGGACGTCGATGGGATTCTTTTCACAGGCACCGGGCGTGGACCCGACCAGCGCGCAGCAGGCAATCGAGGCCGGCTGCATGCTGCTCGACATTCGCAGTGCTGAGGAATGGCAGCAGTTCCGGGTTGACGGCGCCGTGCACATCTCAATGCGCGAGCTCGGTCAGCGGCTGGGTGAGCTGCCACGCGACCGTCAGGTCATCGTCATCTGCCACAGCGGAAGCCGCAGCGGCCGTGTGGTGCCACAGCTGATCAACGCCGGTATAGACGCGGTCAACCTGTCCGGCGGGCTGATCGCCTGGGCGCGGGCCGGCCTGCCGATCGCGCAGGGCTAGAGCCGGATCCGGGCGCCAACGCTTTTCAGTTCGGTATCTGCGACCATGCCTGTATGCCACTTCGCGCATGGATTCTGCTGTTGACGACAGCCCTGACCTGGGGCAGTTCGTTCATGTTCATGAAGATCGCGCTTCACTCGTTTTCGCCTGCACAGATCACGGTGGGCCGCAGTGCGCTGGGCGTTGCGACGATCGCGGCGATCCTTGCGATTCGCGGGATTCTGCGGCGCGAGGGGCGAGTGCAGCGCGGTTGGCAGGCGGTGTCGCACTCCCGCCCGCTGGCCGGCCCCTCGACCCGTCGGCACTGGGTGGGAATAGCTGCCGGCGGCGTTCTGTTGACCATCCCGTTTACGCTGATTGCCTGGGCCGAGCAGCACGTCGACAGCATCATCGCGGGGATGATGATGGCCGCAGTTCCACTGTTCTCGACGGTTGCTTCGCTGCGGTACGACCAGCAGCACCGCACCACCCCCCAGCGAATCGTGGGGATGATGGTCGGCTTCTGCGGTGTGGCAGTGCTGCTCCTGGCAAGCGCCGGCCATTCGCAGCAGGCGGGCGCAGCAGCTCACTCGGAAGCATCATCGGGCACAATGCAGCTGATCGCGCTCGTTGGGCTGTTGATCACGTCGATGTGCTACTCCAGCAGCTCCATCGTCGCGCGGCAGACATTGGCGGATGTCGACCCGGTTCGGGTTGCGGCCTGGACCACGACGGTGCCTGTGATCGTGCTGGGCCCGTTGGCCGTGTGGCAGCTACGCGGTATTGACGTCCAGGCCTCCTCGGTTGCTGCGATGGTTGCACTTGGTGTCATCGCCAGTGGGGTGGGAGTGATGACGTTCTACATGCTGCTGTCGATCGTTGGCGCGGCGCGCGCTGGGCTCGTCAATTACCTGTTGCCGCCACTGTCGGTGATGTACGGCTCACTGGTCCTGAGCGAGCAGATTCCACCCGTGGCCCTCGTTGGGATGTGCATCATCTTTGTTGGGATCCTGCTCGGATCCCGCTCCGTGACAGTGACTGTGGACGGCGCTGGGGATGAGGACGTGTTGTCCGAGCCCGTCCGCGAGGCCTGACGCAGCCCCGTTTTTCGGCGAATTTTACAAAACGCTAAAGTTCACTTGCGATTCTGCCGATACGGCATATATGGATCGTCGTGCCCACCGACAGCCATTCCATGCCGCTGGCTCGAATTCGCGCGTTCGCGTGTCTGTCTCCAGCCGCGTGCTTGACGCACAGGTCCGCTCTTCCCGCGCGCGTCTATCGTTCATTGTCGGTGTGCTGGCGCTGACCAGCCTGTTGATGGCCCGCCTGCTCGATCACCTGCTCGGCGGTGACATGCTCGTGCGGATCGCTCCCGCGCTCGATGGTGCAGTGGTTGCGGCCACCTGTTGCGTCGCGGTGCTGGGGCTGTCGGCGCTGCTGGTCAACGCGCGTGACCTGCGCCGGGATATCCGTCGACGCGAGCGCAGTGCGAATCCCCAGGCGCCAACCGTGCTGGGAACGCGTTGGGTATTCGACCGTGAGCGTTTGGCCGTTCGAACAGTCGTGTTCGCGTACGTGCTGATCGGCGCGCTCGTTGCGCAGGTGGCCCTCTCGCAGCTGTGGGGCACAGGCTCGCTCGCCGAGTGGCTGACCTCGCTGGCTACCGGACCAGGTGGATTGATTCTGTTCGGCTGCGCGATGGCAGGTGGCCTGGTGGCCGCAATCTTCAGTCTGTGTGGACAGGTCGTGCTGCTCGAGCTTGTCGAGCGCATTGTCAGTCTGCTCGTCGGGCGCCTGGGCACGCTGGTATCAAGCTGCGCCCATCTGGTTTCGATCACTGTGCTTCGCAGCCGACTCGGCTCGATGCAACTGGGGATGCGGGGTCCACCCCGCAGCGCCGTAGCCTGCCCGTAGTGGAGCAATCCGCCGCGGGCAGCCGCTACATGTCGGCGTGATCGCGGTGTGCTGCATGCCTCTGCTGATGACACGACAACCGGTCTGCGACCACCACCTCCACTTCGCCCGTTGCGCAGGCCAGTTGATCGCTCCCACACGTGTCAGTCACCAGAGCTCTGGCCTCATCTGATCTCCCCCGCGGTGTCACCGGCTGTGCGTTCTGCGCGGCTGGAGCACCAGGCCCACACAACATCGCGGTCGCGCCGACCCCCACCCCCCCCATGTCTATCGCCCATGAATGCCCATGAATGCCCATGAATGCCCACACATGCCCACTACATACAGCCTGTCTCACGAAGGAGTATCCGCATGGCCCGATCAATCTCAGCCCGTCCGCTTCCAGCACACCAGATTCGCCGCCCCCGCAGTGCCAGCCCCCGCCAAGCGTCGGCGCCCGAGTCTGGCCGCCGCGTTGCAGCATTCGCCACGCTTGCAGTGGTGGCGGCAATGCTGTTCGGCATTGCGGCAGACCGGATGATGTACGGCACTCCGATCGTTGCCGACTCGCCCGCCGCTCACATCTCAGTGCAACCGTAGTCGCCCGAGTCCCCGACAACCGGGCAACGGGAATCGGGAATCTGTACACGGGAGACTTTCATGTTCACTGCGGGAGCCATTCGTTCCGGCCAGCCTGACGACGGCGTACTTGATCGGCTCGTTGCACAGCGCAACCAGCTTGAACAGGCGTCGAACGAGGCCTTCTCGCCGATCGTGCCGACCGCTCTTGGCGCGGCTGCGGGAGTGTCCGGCGGAGTGATCGCCGGCACCGTCGTCGGCGGAGCGATCGGCGCGTTGGCCGAATTTGCGCAGGCTTTCTCGGGTGATGTCAGTTCGAATGCGATCGGTCGATATTCACGAAACGTGGCCATTGCAGGTGCATTGACCTGCGGGGTGATCGCCGCGGGTGCGACCTACATCAGCGCGCGCCATGAGCACGAACAATCGGTGCGGCAAGCCCGCGAGTCGCTTGCACTCGTTAACGACACACTGGCCGAGCTTCGACGTTGACCGTCGCAGAAGCTCTGCAACCCCCAGCTTCCCAGCTTCGACATATCGACAGGGAAGAGGGAATCACGCAGGTGGGGGAACATCATGAGTGTGCGCAGCATCGACCGCGTCGGGCAGTCAAACAGCGAGCTGCTTGATCGTCTGAAACAGCGTCGCGCCGAATACGAGCAGGCGGCCAACGCATCGTTTGCTCCGCTCGTCCCAACCGCAACCGGTGTCGCAATCGGTGGTGCCGTCGGCGTCGCCAGTGGCCTGGCGATCGGCGGTGGACTCGGTTTTGCAGCTGACCTGGCTGACATGTTCGCAAGCAGTATCAGTCCCCTCGGCGCAACAGGGTCCTCCGCCCGTCGCGGAGCCTTGATCGGCGCGGTTGCGTTGGGCGCGATCGGCGGATTCATCGCCAACAGGATCGCCGACCAGCATCACGCTGACGCAGTGGCTGAAGCGCGTCGGTCGCTCGTTGAGGTCGACGAGGTCATCGCTGAACTCGGCAGCTGAGGCTCGCGCTCGGCTCCGGCGCGAGCTGGCGCCTGATGTCAGGCAGCTTCGGGCTGTGCGTCGCTGTCGCTCGGTTGGCTGCTCGGCAGCTGAATCACCGGTGCTTCGTCGTCGCCCGCCACGCCGGCCGCAACCTTGGCCTGGTGCTTTGCCATCTCAACGTCGAAGTCGCCAAGCTTGCCGCGCTGATACGCATCGCTCTCGCGCGCCAGCACCATTAGAAAGGCCTCGGTAAACGCCGGGTCAAGCTGGTCGCCCGCTGCCTCACCAAGAATTGACATCGCCTTCTCGGTTGGCATGCCCTTGCGATAGGGGCGGTCGGTTGTCATGGCGCTATACGTGTCAGCGACACTGATGATCCGGCTGATGTCGGGGATCTGGTCTCCGGTCAGCTGGTCGGGGTAGCCGCGACCGTCCATCCGCTCATGGTGGCTGCGCACCAGCGCGCTGATCTCTGCATAGCTGTCGACTTCGGCCAGGATGTCAGCGCCGATCGCAGCGTGCTGCTTCATTAGCTCGTACTCTTCGTCATCCAGCTTGGCCTGCTTGTTGAGCACGCTTCCGGGAACGCCGATCTTGCCGATGTCGTGCAACAACCCAGCCAGGTGGGCCCGTGTCTGCATCTCCTCGTCCATCCCGGCCTCACGAGCAATATCCCGGCAGTACACGGCGACCGCTGCCGAGTGGCCGGCCGTGTACGCATCCCGCGCATCCAGCGCATGCACCATCGCCGCTGCAAACTGCAGGTTGGCCCGCGCCAACGTTGCGTTGACCTCCAACAACTCCTCGGTCAGCGTCGCCTTCTTGTGATACAGCCCGTGGAAGTACTGCGCCAGCACCAGGGGGATAAACACGAACGGCAGTACCCATGCACCGCTCTGGACATACAGAAATGCAATGCCAGCCACGACCGGAATGTTGAAAACCGTTGTTGCGACTATCGACTGTAATGTCACTGCGGCAAACTCGCGGGCCCGGACGAGTTTGCAGCAAACCAGGAAGGCTCCGACGGTCAATGCATTAATAGCTAGAAATGCAAGCGTTGCGGTTGATGAGGAGGCAAGGATTCCCGGAAGGGTGGAATTGCCAAGTGGGAGAGTTGCGATCAAGACTGCTGTGCCGGCGCCTGACATTAGTGTTGCAGCACTATTCATCAGGCGAGTGCGAATCGTTGGATGCGGTCCCAGCGCCGTACAAAGCATTACTGCTGGTGCAAGTCGAGGTTCAACAATGCAAGCCACGACTTGAGGAACCAGCTCGCCGGAGATAACTACATTCCCGAATTCAACTTCGAGGCGTGATCCTGCGACAGCGACGATTGCGAGGACAACTACCGCTGGCCAAGCGATCGATCCGACGACGCTCCTTGCAGTGAGGATACCCGCCGTGACTACGCAAAGTACTGCGCCAGCGCAATAGATCGCTGTCAACAAAGAGATTCGTCGATCGATTTGATCCGATGCAATGGTAGGGGCCGATTCCGACACGCAATCGTTATCGGTCGGCCCCTACCGACTCATTAGTGCATCCGGCTTAGAAGCCTCGGCCGCGGATTGCGCCACCGAGCATTGCAAGCTGAGCAAGAGCTCCCATGAGAATCAAGAGTCGTGCTTTCATGATGCGTCTCCTTTGGTAAAACCGGAGCACCCGCACGGCACTCCGTAGACCCGGAGTAACACGCTCCGGAGCGGAGTGTCAATCCCGCCGGTATGCAGGATCTTCGATCCAGTGGGGGGCTTGACGGATTGGGTTTTCCGGCGTATTTCACGCGCACACGCACAACGCATGCGCGTCACTCAGATATCGAGAATGTGACGCGATAGCGTCCATCTACCACTGCGTGCGCGACCAAAAAGGGCCAGCATCTGTCCGTGGCGGGCGGCAGCAGCCCGCATCGCGTCGTCAGGCCACCAGCGTCTTCAGGTCCTCTCGCGACCATGCCTGCAGCGCGTACAGCTGGGCCAGCCCCGCCTGGTCGATGATGTTCGGCGGGTCACCCTCGTTGGTGCCGTACGCCGCGATGCCACCCTGATCAAACAGTCCGGTCACGGAATCGCGCCCCTCGTTCCAGGCGCGGTTCAGATAGCCATCCAGCGCCACCCGATAGCTGGGGTCAGGCGCCCAGGCATCCAGTGCCAGCAGGTTGCGGAAGAAGATCGCATTGAACGCCGGCGGCTGGCCGCTCCACATCACGTCGCCCCGGCCGAAGTGCTTCAACGCGGCCGCGGCCGTCTTCTTCGCTCGATCCAGGTAAGCCGAATCACCCGTGAGCTGGTACCAGAGTACGTCTGCGCCGATCGGCGTGCCCTGATTGTAGGACCACAGCATCTGATCAACGCGCCCGTCGGCCGAGACATTGTCTGAGTACATGCCATCGTCGCGAGCCAGCGGCCCGGTGGTTCGATAGTGCTCGAGTCGCCTCGCGTCGTCCAGGTACTCCTGCTTGCCCGTCGCCATGTACAGCCGCAGGAACGCCTGCTCGCTGGGCGCCACGGAGCAGGTGTGCACGCTGTCGGCGTTTTCGATCCAGCGCATTCCGCCTTCGGGCGTCATTCCGGCGCGCATGAACGGCACCATCTTCTCGGCCGCCTCGACGTACGACTGGTCGCCTGACATGGCATGGGCCTGCAGGAAATCGAGCATGATCCAGGCGTTGTCATCCCACAGCCGCGTGCTGAACTTGGGCATCTGGAATACGCCGGGCGTGTATGACCCGTTGACCTCGTAGTGCGACAGCACCCGAAGCGCGTCGTTGGCGGCGGTCCAATCGCCCGTGACCTGCGCCAGATCAAGTGCCGCAGCCACGATCTGCCCGTGGCTCCAACTGCTGGCGGTCATGTGAGGGCTGCTCAGGAAGTTGTGGAAGACCCCGCCCTCGCCCCCAACTGCATACCCCCGCTCAATTGACTGCCACGTTGTTGTGGCGCGCTCGCGAGCGGTCGTTGGGTTGGCGGCGGCCCTTTCGATTGGCCCCTTCGGCGAGCCGATCGGACTCGGACGATCTGGACCCAACCCCGTCAGCTCATGGATCGCTCGTGCCGCCTGGTCGGCAGCGCCACGAAACCACAGCATCGGTCCACGTACCGGGCCCGGCACATGGCTGATCCAGGTGTCACTGAAACCCTCTGGTCCCTGGGTCGAGCCCGTGTGGCCGGGCGCAGCACGTCCCGGCGCATCACAGAACAGCGAGCGTGCAGTCAGTGCCGCAAATGCAGCGGTCGTTGACGCACCAATCCCAATGCCGCCGAGCACGGCTATCCGTTGAAGGTTCATCGGCTACGGATCCCTCGGCAATAACTCGTCCATCCAGAGTGTCGGGCAGCTTGCACCAACAGTTGCACCACCCTGCCGCTGCTCCGCCTGCGACGACCGCCGCCGTCTGCCCGATATACAGGGGATGGGATCAGGCGGGGTGCCGGTGGTGGGATTCTCTGTGCCGCGCTCGATCAGGACGTATCGACGGGGTGGATCATGGGAACAGTCAGCATGCCAGTGCGCGTGGCAATTGGTGTCGGAGCGGCAGCCGCGGCCGGAGGTGCCACATGGCTGATGTCCAACCATCTGACCCGCAGTAGCGAATCCACACTCCGCGATGCCGTTGATTTTGGGCCGTACGCCTACGATCGAACCCCACTGGCATCGTGGGAACAGGCAAGCGGCATGAACAAGCTCCTCACAACACGCACGATTGCGGGAGTTGCAGGTGGCGTGGCGGCGCTGGCGATCGCGGGCGCATCGATACTCAAGGCGCCCAGCCAGGGGTTGAAGCTGGCAGGCCTCGGAGTTGGGGCTGCGCTGGGTGCCGTCTCAGGTGGATTACTGGCGTCATCACTGACCATGCGCCCGGACGTTGAAACGCGCCTGGGCAGGTCCGCCTCGCAGATCGCTGACGAACTGTTCGAGGTATCGGAAATTGGAGCGCCGGATTCTGTGATCGACCTGAACAATGCCGAAGCGCCGCCAGCTGAAGTTGACTTCACGTCGGGTCTACTGACGAGCAGAATCGTTGATCACGGTGACAAATTTGGCGCATACGTCGACACCAGCCGGGACGGGCTCGTTGATCGACAGGAGCTCGAACTTGCGGTTGGAACCTTCGACACCAATCGAGACGGCGTGGTCGGACTCAGCGAGGTCCCACGAATGATCGAGACACTGGGACTGGACAACCGAACCCGCTAGATTCAATCGGGTCATGACTGAACCTCACGAAGACCCGCGCCCCGGAACCGCCCCGCTTGCCGACACGGTGCTCTCAGCGCTCGGCATCACACTCGATGAGATCGAGCCCGATCGAGTCATCGCCTCGCTGGATGTCGGCCCGCGCGTGCACCAGCCATACGGATTCCTGCACGGGG
>CAYNNW010000038.1:0-4280 GCA_964398435.1 uncultured Gaiellales bacterium
GAGCCCGGCAGCGAGATCGACATCGTGCTCGAAGGGATCTACAACACCTACGACGGCTAACGCCTGTCCAGGCGGTAAGCGCTTGGCCGCGAGATCCAGCGGTACACTGCCGCGATGGAACGCGGTACTGAACACCACGCGCTGCACATCATCTATGGGTCACACCCGTGTGTGGCCGTAGAGTGCGCGTTGCAACTCAAGAATCAGGTATGGACCACGCGCGAGGTCGTGCCTCCCACGCAGGTCCTGGTCATGCGTCGCCGCTTTGGCGCTCCGACCGTACCGGCAATTGAGTTCGCCAATGGCGACAGGGTTCAGGGATCGCGCGCGATCATGCAACGCCTGGACGAACTGGTGCCCGAACCACCACTGTATTCGAGTGATCCGGACATTCGCCGTCGTGCCGACGAGGCAGAGGCGTGGGGTGACTCTGAGCTCCAGATGATTGCGCGACGACTGCTGTTCGCTGGATTTCGGCGCAATAAGGGCGTCATGCATACGTATCAAGCCGGCGCTCGCATCAGGTTTCCACGAATCGTGACACGCATCGCAGCACCCGTGGTCATCGCGGGCGAATGGCGCGTCCACGGCATGACCAGCGAGCAAATCCGTCGGGACATTGACGAGCTTCCGCAGACGTTCGATCGAATCGACCACTGGATTGCCGATGGAGTGCTCGACAATGGGCAGACAAGCGCTGCGGATCTGCAGGTCGCCGCGAGCCTGCGACTGCTATTGACGATGCGTGACGTATCTGATCGATTCGGGGATCGGCCCGCTGCCCAGATGGCACTGCGCCTGATTCCTGAGTATGACGGCGAGATGCCGATCGGCACGCTGGGCTAGGCAGCTGGCTGAGGTCGACTGTTCGTGGCGCGTTGTGACGGTGGCAGGAGGGGTGTTCTGCCCGGCGAATAGTGCGCAAAATGCATCATTATCGGGCGCGCTTCATCTCGCTGGTGCTTTCAGTGCTGATGATTGCATCGACGTGGAAGATCTTCACCAAGGCCGGTGAGCCGGGCTGGGCCGCGATCGTTCCGTTCTACAACCTGTGGGTGTTGATGAAGGTGAACGGACTTGGCGTTGTCTGGTTCATCCTGCTGTTTGTTCCAGTCATCCAAGTTGTGGCATTGATCTATGCGCCGTTCGCACTTGCGAAGTCCTTTGGCAAGGGTGCGGGATTCGGTATCGGCTTACTGCTGTTGGGGTACATCTTCTTCCCGCTGCTCGCGTTCGGTGGATCGACCTACGTCGGGCCGGGTGGCAAGTCGGCGTAGCGTCGGATTGCCTCAACAATTGGCGTCAACGCCGACGGCTGTTCGTCGGATCGAGTGACGACATACACAGGTTGTCGATGATTGCGGATGCCGGCGGGAGCCGGCATCCGCTGTAATTTGTGGCGTGCGAGAGATGACTTGTTCGACTCCTCTGCCAGAAAATCCGCAAGGAACGCGACGGCGAGGCCGCGTCGAGCCAGCTCGAGCGCCGTCTGCGTGTGGGTCACCCGATACGCGATGCGCCGTGCGATGCGTTCATCGGGCCAGGCGTCCAGTCCCTGTGGCCGCGCAGATGTCCCAACAATTCTTCGTGCAGGGGCAGCAAATGGAAGCTCTTCGAACGGGGTCTTGCTGAATTGGGCGCGCCCCCAGATGCTGATGCCGATCGTTCCAATTTGCTGCGCGCGAACATCGGGTGTTGTGACGGGGACGTACGTAATTCCAACATCGATCTCGTGCTCGACAAGCGCATCGGGGATCTGTTCGGGCCCGAGGTAGCGATGCTCAAATGCGAGTCCGTCATTCATCTCACTGAGCTGAGCGGCAAAGACGGTGCCGAACGTCTCGTGCGAGCCGTATCTCACGGGCCGCGCTGAAGCGTGGAGCGTCGCGAGATCGTGGGGGATCTCTGCCAGCTCTGCTAGTAGAGGGCGCGCTCGTCGGGCAAGTACGTCGCCTTCGGCTGTGAGCGCGATGCCGCGTCCATGTGGGCGCACCAGTGCGCAGCCCACTTCGGATTCGAGTACGCGGATCGCACGTGAGAGTGCAGGCTGCGACAGGTGTAGCAGTTCGGCGGCGCGACTGACGTGGCCAGTGTCGGCGACAGCAACAAAGTAGCGAAGGCGGTCGAGATCCATTCGGGAATGATAGACCAGGGGCATTGATCTGGGTGGATCCATGAGTTTCGTGCTGGGCGTGCGCGCAGAGGGCGACGACGTGCGCTGGTACGATCAGCGAATGAGCGATCAACTTCCGCCGTGCCCCGCGTGTTCCAGCGAATACACCTACGAGATGTCGGGGCTCATTGTCTGCTCCATGTGTGCGCACGAATGGTCGCCGACCGATGCCGGGTCCGCAGATGCTGACGGTGATGCGGCGCGCGAGATCCGCGATGCCGTCGGGAACGTGCTCGCAGACGGCGACACCGTTACCGTGATCAAGGACCTCAAGGTCAAGGGCGGCGGTGGGTCGATCAAGGTGGGGACGAAGGTGCGCAACATCCGACTGATTGACGGAGTGGGCGACCACGATATCGACTGCAAAGTCGATGGGTTCGGGCCCATGCAGCTGAAATCGAGCGTCGTCAAGAAGGCGTAAGGCGCCGGCGCAGTCCCTGCCGGACCTGCGGCCACTCGCTGCGAATGATGGAGTAGACCGCCGTGTCGCGGGGCGTGCCGTTCACCGCAATGTAGTTTGCGCGATTGATGCCCTCGAACATTGCGCCGATGCCTGCGATTGCCCGCATCGAACGCTCATTGGTGACATCGGTCTGAATCTGGACTCGATTGAACATGCAGTCCTCAAACGCGTGCCCCAACAGCAGAAGTTTGCATTCGGGATTGACGTTGGTGCCGCGAGCGTTCGGCGCGTACCACGTTCCGCCGATATGGGTCGTTCGGCTCGTGAGGTCGACGTGGAGAAATCGGGTGTAGCCCAGATATGTCCCCGTTGCGCGGTCGAACACTGACCAGGGGCTGGCGTGGCCCGCACGCCGATGTTCCAGCAGCCAATCGCAGAACCGGGTTGCGTCCCCATCGAACAGATGCGGTGTTCCAAGCATCAAGCTGAACGTTTCCGGATCCTCGTCAAACCAGGGTTGCAGCAGCTGACCGTGTTCGCGTTCCAGCGGTCGCAGTTCGACATGATCACCGCGTAGCACAGCGGTGGGATCGATCGAGCTTGGTGTGTCATCCCTGTTCAACAGCTGCATGGGACGTCACTCAGTGATCGTGCGCGAAAACATGGACATCGTGAACTGTTCGACGTAGCCGAGGCGCTGATTGATCAACTGCATTGCGGTGTTCTTCTCGTCGTTGCTCGTGCGGAGTGACCGTACACCGTTCACGGCCGCCCACCTGATCGATTCGATCTTGAGTGCTGTGGCGATGCCACGGCCTCTGTGCTGCGACAGAACTCCGGTGAAACGGTGGGCCGCCGTCCCGGGACGCGCGTCGTGCGGGTTCACGAATGCGATCCCCACAACATCATCCGCAGCGCCAACTGCGATCAGAAGCGACGGTGGGAACGGGTCGTTCGCGCTCATTCCCAGCATCTCCTGCCACTGGTCAATGTCGACCGGTGCGAACGGAAGGACCGTCGGAATATCGGCGTGACAGGTATTCCAGGCATGCAGGGCCGCAGTGGCGAGTTCGGGTCGATCGCGAAGGGGGATGACAACAAGATCATCGGGAATGGGGGGCGGCAGATCCTTGTCCGTGGAATGGACCTGTCGCTCGAGTGACACGCGGTGGCCATGACTGGTGAACCCGGCCCCGTCCCAATCGCGTTCCTGCCCGTCGGGCATGTCGCTGACATGTGCCAGCAGTGTGTCAGCCCCTACGTCGCGGCCCCACGACTCGAGTTCTTCCACCAGCGCATGCCACGTCGCGCGATCTCCGGATTCGGCCATCAAATTGATATTGACCGTACCGGGCAGCTCCGGAACAGTACTCGCTGTGGCGCAGCCCAGGTCGAGGTGGTCCTTCGTTCGGGCCGCAAGCAGCACGACGTTGGGGACGGTCGGAATCCAGCGGGCGAGTCCATCAACATCAAATCGGGGGTGCCCCAGGCGCTGCTCCAGCGCAACGTGGCGCTCCAGAGCCGCTCGGTCATCGAGATCTACTCGATGAATCTGAACGCCGCTGGTCATTCGCCGATGCGGGAGCGCATATCCAGAACGGCGTGCCGATCAACAATGGCAAGCAGCTCTGGCGTGCGACTGATCAGCTTCCACGAGGCTGCAGCATCAAGCTCCTGCAGCTGGGCGACGGAGACCGACTGTGG
>CAYNNW010000038.1:4290-9563 GCA_964398435.1 uncultured Gaiellales bacterium
CAACCATGCAGATCCGTCGACAGCCCTGAGCAGTGCGATTGTCTCGCCGCTGGTGCCTGCTGCTGTGCGTGCGGCCGCAACGAGCGATTCGAATGCACGCGCACCGTTCGGAAGTTGCCGCTGATTCTGGGCGAGCAGATGAAAGACGTTGGAGCGCCCCTCATCGTCGCCTGCTCGAAATCGATCCCAGATCACGGTGGCCACTTCGCGGTGGGGTGGCGAGGCGGTGCGATGTGACGGGGAAACAGTTGAAACGGGGGGAGTCATCATGATGCGAGCACCGTACCAACCCCGCGCGGGCGTGTATGTGGTGACCGATGGTCACGGGCCTGAGGAGGACACTGAATGCGTCGCTGTGGCACGCCTCTGTGCCGATCGACGTGGATTTGACGGGCTGTTGGTCGGCGTCAGGGTTTGTCGCTGTAACGGAAGCGGTATCCGCCGCGCCCGTTGCTGGCAACATCGGCATAGATCCAGCGATAGTACGCCGAGTTCGGGACGGTCGTCCCAGACGTGCCGGAGGTCGCGCTCTGATTGGCCGGATCCAGTCGTGCCTTGTAGTCATCCAGGTAGAAGCGGAATCGGAAGCCGCGCTTGGCTGGGATCTCGTAGAAGATACCGCCAGTCGTGTTGTAGCCACGTGACGCACGGAACGAGCGGTCGGTAACGGTCTGCAGCTCGCCCGATCGCAATGCCCGGTCAACGCCAATGCCGAAATCCTTGCCGCGCGTCAGGCCGCGATTCGACAGATCGACATATCGGTCTGCCTGTCGCCCAAATCCGGCTGGAATGTACTGGGCGTTGGCTGTCGACTGCCACGTGATCGCCGGCAGCGTAATCGCGATGGGTGGCTGTGCTGCGCGAGTCGCAGGATCAATCGGTGGCTTGACGTCCGGTGACGTTGTGCTCGGAGGAGACCCTGCCGTACCTGCTCCCGTCGACGCCGGTGGCGGCGATGCAACCTTGGGAACCGCGGGCGGTGTCGTCGACGGCTTCGTGGCTTTCGGGGCCGTTGCGTCGGGGGTCCCGGCCGGCTTCGGTGCAGGCTTCGTGGAGGCCTTCGGTCGCGCAGGCGCAGACGCCGAATCGGATCGGACGGCGAGGCCGCGGTCCGGCCCCGACGTGGCCAGGTCAATCGTGATGTATACGGCGCTTGCAGCAAGCAGCGCTGACGTTGCCCCGACCCAGATCAATCGGGTCAATTCCCCCGGTCGAAACGTTCGACGCGGCTCGTCCATGTGCGAATACAGTTCGCGTGATGGCATGGCCACAGGTGGAAGTGCAGTTGGCTGCTGTGGCGCGCGCTGATCGTGCGGCGCCGTAGGGGGAGGCAAAGCGCTCATTCCCCATTAGTCGCCTGCAGGCACGAATCTGTCAACGATTCTGGGCGCGTTCGCAGTTACGAGCGCGCGACGGCTACCAGGTACCAGTCGGGCATGCACGTCGAGCGGCGGACGTTCGGGGCTCGCAGGTGCGTGATGACTGTCCGTTGCTGTATTCAATGGAGTAGGTCGCAAATGAACCACCAACGGGGTCGGTCGTGGCGCGAACGGTATACGAGTCAGAACTTACCGACTCCACACATGCGCCGCCTGGCTTGTTACAGCCAATGTCGAGCCTGAGCGCAAGCGCAGGTTCGTCCGAGGAAATCTCATCGGCACCGCACTCCGAGAATGTGCCGTCGAGCGAACCCGCCGAGCACGATTGCATAGCGTCGCTGAGATTGGACACGGTCACCTTGGCCTGCGTAGCGCTTGCCTTGGTCTGCTGACCCAGGAAGACCGGTATTGCAACAGCCATCAGGATGGCAAGCATGAAAAAGCCGGTGCCCAGGCCAAGCGCGCTGAGCACGATGCCGACGGTGGCTCGTTGATTGCCGCCGAGTGTGCCCTGCGATCGCTTGATGTCACGCTTGGCCAGGATGCCCAGTACCAGGCCCAACAGTGATGCAAGGAACGGAATGAGGAGCAATCCGATGATGCCGCTGATCAGCGATCCGGTTGCCTTGCCGCTGACCGGAAGGTTGGCCGGCACTGCAGGCGTTGCGCTCAGATGCGGCGGTCCTGCCGACGGAGCAGTCTGTGTGTGGTCGGTCCACTGGGTGCCGTCAAACCAGCGCTGCTGTCCCGGCATCTGGGGGTCGTCATACCAGCCTGCCTGAACGGCGTGGGCTCCGTGTGCATGTGGATCGGGCGTTGTCATGATGGGGTGATCGGCAGCTCCCTGGCCGCCCTTGAGGAAAATTCCTGCACAGCGCCCAATCGCGTACGATTGCCGGATGGCTGCTGCTCGACGTTTCCATTGCTCTCGTGCCGGAGCACTTGTCGCCGTGCTAGCGATGGCACTGTTCAGCGCTTCATGTGGTGATGGCAGTCGTACAAGCAGCAGTGGTGGGGATGCGGAGACGGCACAGCATCGAGACACGGCTTCTGCGTCGCAGGCTGATCGTGGGGAACAGGCGACAACGACGGGCCGCACCTCAGGCGACGAGCGCGTTCCCGGCAAGATTTCGGCACTGGTGTCGCAGATGAGTGTTGACGAGCAGGTTGGTCAGCTGATCATGACCGCCATCACCTCGACGACGCTGACAGCCGAGGAGCGGCGTGCGCTTCAGCGGCAACATCTGGGTGGAATCATTCTCTTTCGCTACAACTACTCCGATGCCAGGCAGATGCGTCGACTGACGCGGCAGATTGTCGGCGCCTCGCGGAGCGGTAACCGCCCAGGGATTGCAGCTCTGACAGCAGTTGACCAGGAGGGTGGTGAGGCTCGAGCGTTCCTTGATCAGCCGCCGCGGCAGAGTGCTGCCCTGGTGGCCGAGACGATGTCGCCGGATCGGGCCCGTGAGCTTGCCCGGACCACCGGCCGTAGTCTGCGCGACATGGGAATAACGATGAATCTGGCGCCGGTTGCCGACCTGGCACTGCCACCGCGCCGGGTGATGGCCGCGCGGGCGTTTGGGGGTACGGCGCAGGACGCGCGTCCATTCGTAGCGGCCACGGTGGCGGGTCTGCAGGCGGGTGGCGTGGCGGCGACGGTCAAGCACTTCCCCGGGTTTGGCGGGACAAGCGCCAATAGCGACGATGCCGTGGCGCACATTCGACGGCCGATGCGCGTGCTGCGCAGCGTCGACATGGCGGTCTTTGACATGCGCGCAGATGCCGTGATGGTGTCGCACGGAATCTATGACGGGGCCGGGAGCCGCACGCCCGCAACCATCGCCCCGGAGTGGATCGAGCCCGAGCTGCGAGCGCGCCTTGGCTACAGCGGTGTTGTCATCACCGACTCGATGAACGCCGCCGGAGTGCGGGCCGCCACCGGTAACAACGTTCCCCGAACGTGCGTGCCTGCAGTGCGCGCCGGTGTCGACATCGTGCTGCTGACCGGCTCGCTCGAGACATCTGCAATCTGCGCCCGCCGCTTGCGGCAGGCGGTGAATTCGGGGCAGGTCTCTCGCGAACGACTTGCACAGTCAGTCGCCCGGATTCTTCAGCTCAAGCAGCGAGTCGGCCTCGTGCCCGCGCCAACTGCATCTGGGTAGCGGCGCGGCATCCCATGTAACCGTCGGGATTCCCGATCCGATAGTCCGGTAGGGGTACGCAGGGATTGTCGGGGAGAGGGACATGATTGGAATTCCAGCAGGTGGAGTGCAATCGCCGCCGCAGCCATGGAAGAAGTGTGAGTCGATCCGCGCTATTCCGGGGACCGACTACGCAATCGGGATCAACCCGCACGCCGCCAACGGTGGTCTGATTCCACTCACCGCCCGTGGCCGCGAGTATGTTGAGTGCCGCTTTGGCGACTCCGACGTATCGGTTGAGGGCTCGTCCGCATCGGACGATGCGGGCGACGTCGGCAAGCCGGCTCCGACCGTGTCGAAGGAGCTGGGTGGCACGGGCGCGGTCAAGGCGGGTCAGCCACTTCCGATCGGAATGATCGCGATCGGAATCGGTGTTGCGGTGGGTGGACTGGCTGGCGCGCTGCTCGCCGTCCGTGCGCTGCGCTAGGCCGCTGGCGTCGCCGGATACTTCAGGTTCCGGGCGCGCGATGTGGAAACCGTCCAGCGCGTCGCTGTAGCCAGCGAAGAAGTGGATCCCACGCATCGAGAATGTACTCCTGGGCGTGGCGGCTGCCGCTGTAGATGATCAACCGCGACCTGCGAACCCGCGCCGCTCGAAGCGCATCGCGCATGCCGGTTGCGTTCCAGAGCGGCACGATCTCCTCGGTGCTGTTGAACAGCAGCATCGGAGCGTCGCTGTGATCCACATGATCGGTCGGTGTGACGTACGCATCACCCATGTAGATCGGCGGTGAGAGTGCCACGGCCGCACGAACGCGAGATCCGCGATCGCGCCGCCCCTGACCGACCGTCGCAGCCAGCGCAGCAAGATTCCCCCCGGCGGAAGATCCGAGCACAACCACTCGGCGGCTGTCGATCGACCAGCGCTTGCGACGGCGCCTGAGAAATCGGATCGACCGCAGTGCATCGTCGCGGCATCGCCGATACGACTGGCCATCTGCGTAGCGGTAATTGACTGAGGCAGCAACCCAGCCTCGAGCCGCAAAGTAGCGCGCATACGAGTCGAGGTCGCGCTTGTCGCCGGTCCTGAATGCACCTCCGTGGATCAGCACAATCAGCACTCTCCGCCTGGCCGGTGATTCGGGCAGAAACAGATCCAGGCGTTGTCGCCGCCGGGGCCCGTACCGGATGTTGCGCCGTACCGTCACCGTCGTTGCAGCCGAGGATCGCGTGAACCGATGTGATTCACCCCCGCCTGCCTGCGTCGCAGCCCGTGCAGGGGTGGAGCCCACCGCCAACTGGCACAGCAGCAGTGCGCAGAGAAGAACGGTTCGCGACGTGGTTCGGTGGCAGATCATGGCGACAACCGGTCGTTGATACCCTTCCCGTCACGCGCCAGAACGTTGGGCCGCGTTGGAGGTATCTGTGAGTGGGGCCGGAGTGCCAATCGCAATCGTCGTGAGTGTCATCTTCATTGTTGCTGCGGTTGCCCTGCGTTCACCGTCGCGACGTCGACGGGGCAACCTGGCCGCGCGGCAGACGTACGTGAGCGAATATCGAGACCAACTGGTCAGCCAGCTCCGCGCGACGACTGACACAGCGGAGCAGGAGGGCTGGCTCACCATTCCATTTGCCGGTCGACGTGCTCGGCTGAGCGGCGAGCATCATCCGCCCGGCCCCATCCTGTTCCACATTGAACTCGCGGAATTCACATTGAACATGCGACTGGCCTCGACGGTGCTGACTGACTCGG
>CAYNNW010000038.1:9573-10754 GCA_964398435.1 uncultured Gaiellales bacterium
ATCGATCGGTCGAGGATCGTGTGCGGGTCATTGCGCTGAAGCTGGGAGCGATGGGAGTCCAGAACGTCTCGTCGATTCGCCTCGACGAGCCGCTGGAGATGCAGATTCAGTGTCGGAGCATCGCCGAGCTTGCAGACCTGTTGCCACAGCTGGGCAACCACGTGCTCGAACTGGAACGGTTGACGTCGGACAACTCCGCTGTCTGAGTGTGCGAACATCCACCGCATGAGCCTGACGATCGCCAGCGAAGACATTGAGCGCTACGCACTGGCACACACCACTCCAGATTCCGACCACCTCGCCGCAGTGTCGCAGCACACGCGTGAACACATGCCCATGTCACAGATGCTTGCCGGTGCAACGGTTGGGCAGCTGCTGGCAATGCTGATCCACGCGACCGCTGCTCGCCAGGTACTGGAAATCGGGACATACACCGGCTACTCGACACTGTCGATGGCCGAGGCTGCTGATCCGGCGTGTCGGATCACAACACTCGAGTACGACGGCGACACCGCTGCGGTTGCTCAACAGAATTTCGACGCGCACCCTCGGGGGTCGATGATCGACCTTCGCGTTGGGCCAGCACTCGAATCGATTGCGGCACTGGATGGCCCATTCGATCTGGTCTTCGTTGATGCCGACAAGACCGAGTACCAGGACTATGTTGCGGCTGTGCTGCCCAGGCTTGCAGCTCACGGTGTCATTGCAGTCGACAACACGCTCTGGAGTGGCCGCGTGGCCGATCCCGACGAGATAGCCGCCGACGCCGACACAGCCGCAATCGCTGCCTTCAACGATGCAATGGTCGCCGACGATCGACTCGCCTGCGTGCTGCTGACAGTGCGCGACGGTGTGACGCTCATCCGCCGCCGCGCCTGATCATTCGGTGGTTAGTGAGCCGGTGTCGTGGGCAGTTACAGTCTATGGATTCCAACGTTCTTGAGACACTGGCATTTGTTGCTTCGGTTGTGGTGATCCTTGGTTTGGCTGCCCTCAGGTTCGTTGGGGTCGGGAGACTCAAAACAGGACCTGAGTTGAGGGCTGAGATCGAGGCTACGCTGAAGGATTTACGATTCGACCGGTTTGCGAACGAGCTGGCACCAATCGATCGTGGCCTCATCGACTGTATTGAGCACGAATTTCGCAATCTTGCGGGAAGCCCTGTGTACACGGTGCAGCGG
>CAYNNW010000039.1:0-10651 GCA_964398435.1 uncultured Gaiellales bacterium
AATCGGAGCGGACTCATTGAGCGGCGGTCGAGGCGACGACGCGCTGTGGGCCTATGCCCGGGATCGCGCTGTCGACACTGTCGACTGCGGCGATGGGGCTGACGACGAGGCCTGGGTCGGCCCCGAAGACAACGTAACGAATTGCGAGACCGTGCATACCAGGGGCGCGTAACTGCACGGACCGCACACGGGTCCAGTATGGACAGACAGATGCCGGGCACTCAGGCGCCCGGGATCGGACACCTCCCCAACCGGCGGTGGCACCCCGAATGACCGGGGCGCTGCCGCCGGTACGTGTGTAGGCACGCCAGTCTTGGTGGGGATCTGCCTGTAATCAGTGGCGGCATCGCGGAGAATTGCGGACCGCCCGGCGCGGCCACAGCGCTAGCCTGAGCGTGCAGATTCACCACGGAGGGGTCATGCCAGATATTGCCGGAATCCCAGCGCACCCGCTGCTTGTACACGGTGCAGTGGTCTTCATTCCCTTGGCGGTCATGGTCTGGGGTGCCTGGTTGGCATTCCCGCGCCTTCGTCCATACTTCCTTCCGGTTGCGGGGGTTGTTGTCGTGGCTGGGCTGTTCAATGTGCTTGCCGGCAGCAGCGGCGAAGCCCTGTCCGAGATCGTTGACGAAACGAAGTTGGTTGAGCGGCACGAAGAGCTTGCAGAGATGCTCGGTGCAGCGACGTGGGTCTTTGTTGTGTCATCACTTGTTGCGCTGCTGGGCACCGGCTTTCGCGACAGGGTGCAGCAGCGCCTGGGCTCGGCGGGGGGCCTGGTCGTGAAGCTGGCGGCCGCAGTTGGAGTAGCGGCGGGTGTTGCAGCCGTCATTCTCGTTGTCCTCGCCGGCCATGCCGGTGCGGATGCCGTCTGGCATGACGTCGGCAGGTAGCGCGTGCGTTGCAGCGCGAGTCGTGTGGGTATAGGCAGGCGTGACAACGCGCCTTCTCGTACTCAGTGACACGCACGTGGCCGACGCTGCAGCGCTGCCGGCGAGTCTGCTTGGTCTCGCACAAACGGCCGATCAGATCATCCACTGCGGCGATCACTCGGTGCTCGAGGTTGTCTTCGTGCTGTCGCAGTTTGCCCCTGTGACAGCTGTCTGCGGCAACGTCGAATCCGCTGAGGTCAGCGCTGCGCTTCCGCATCAACAGACGCTGCGCATCGAGGGGGTATCGATCGGCGTAGTGCACGACCCGGGGCCGGCCGGCGGGCGGCGTACTCGGCTGGAGCAGATGTTTCCGGACTGTTCGGTGATCTGCTTCGGGCACACACACCAGCCGGAATGTGACGAGGGCGGCGCGGCCCTGTTGCTCAACCCGGGCAGCCCGACGCAGCGACGGCGCGCACCATTTCATTCCTGCGCCTGGCTGGAGATTGCTGACGGTGCGGTGATCGCATCCGAAATTGTGCGTCTGGATTGATCTCGAGCCGCCGAGTTCAGTTGGCGAGCACTACTCGTACTCCTCGTCCAGAAAGTACGGGTCGAGGAGCTGCATCCAGCTGTCTGTGATGCGCTTCGAGTCGTCGATGCACAGGTCCTTGCGATCCGTGGTGACACCGAGTCCCTTCAGTTCCTCTGCAAATTTCTTCGGATCTGAGCCATAGACCATGCAGCGCAGGTGGAAGAATCGCTGTTGGTCCAGATCGTGCTCGTCGTAGAAATCTTCCTCCTCGGGATCTTCTGCCCACCAGTCGAACAGATCGCTCGATTCGAGCACCACGATCGGGTCATCGTAGAAGTCAATCATGATGACTGCGGCCAGTTGATCAACCGCATTCTCTTCCATTCCGGTAATGGGGAGGTCCAGCAGATCCACCAGAGCGTGGCCTACCTCGTGCAGTACGAAGAAGGTCAGATTTGAGGCGGCAGCGGCCCGCCCATCCTTCTTGGAATCATAGGCCTTCGACATGTCAATCGCCATGTCGGAGATCAGCTCGGGGGAGATCACGATCCGTCGCGACTCGGGGTCGTAGTAGGCCTCGTCGGGATCGTCTGTCACGTGAATGGTCACATTCCTGGGAATCAGAAAAGCTTCGTCGAGATCACGTACAAGGGCGGACAGCTCGGCATCCTTGATCACCGCAGCAGCGCCGCGATGTTTCTTCACGTCACCACGATCGACCTTTAACCGAAAGTGCCCTGTATCGGGAGGCGTGGCCTCCGTCGTTGGTTGCTGCCGAGCAGGTGCAGGCTTCGGTGGCTTGTCTGATGTCTCGCCGGCAGAGTCGGTCGCAATGAGGGCTGCAATGGCGCCCGCCGTAAGACCAACGATCAGTGCGGCAATCACCGCAACGATGGCAGAGGAGCGTTGCACCTGCCTGTACTACCCCGGATCCAATTCGCCAACACGCCTCAGGAATCAGCTCGCGTTGCCGATACAGGTAATGGGTAGTTCCGCGTGAAAGGCGGGTGGGTTATCGACGCAGCCTCAGCATCTTCGCCGGCCGTACAGGCCGTGGCGAGCAGTTCAACCGCTGCAACGGTGGCTCGACCGAGGCCATCGACCAGCAGTGAGTCTGCGCCTCCGCCTGAGGAGAGCGCTCCACCTCCACCTCCACCGCCGCCGTCCGAACCGGGCCGCGGAGAGCGCGTCGACTCCTACGCCTGAGTCTGTTCTCCACCGTCCAGCAGTTCGCGTGTGCGTACTGATACGGCAATGGGAGAGACCGGCTCGTCGCTGGGAAATGACAGCGCGGCGGCTCCTGCGGCCGCAAGAATGACGCTGCGCGACGTGCCAGGGAATGCGCGAGCCAACTCGTCCGTGGCCCAGTCAATCGCATCTGCAAGAGGGAGACGGTCGGTTGCGGCAATCGGGGGAGACGAGAGGTCGCGCGTCATCTGAATCGTGACATGGGTGATTCCCAATTCGTCTTCCAGCTGCTGGCGGATGTGGTGGAGCAGGCGGTCAGGGTCGCGGCGTCCATCGTGGCGTACGTGTGCGCTGAGCGAGGTCATCCCCGGGCCGGGGTTCCAGATATGGATGTCATGGATTTCAGTGACGCCGTCCTGTGCCAGGGCAACCTCGGCAACTGACTCGGCGTTGGCACCCACCGGAGCCCGGTCCAGCAGCATGTCAACCGAGTCCCGTGCAAGTCGCCACGCGCCGTGAACCACGAGCGCGCAGACCAGCAACGCTGCGATCGAGTCGGCCTGCTCCCAACCGGTAGTCATGACAATCGCCGCACCGACGAGTACGCCCACGCTGCTGAGCGCGTCGCCCAGCGTGTGCAGTATTGCTCCGCGAATGTTGAGGTGGTCTCTGTCGGCGCGAAGCAGCAGGAACATTGCCAACAGGTTGGCCAGCAGCCCGAACAGCGCGATGATCATCACGCCGGCCCCCTGAACAGGAAGCGGATTGAACAGGCGACGGAATGACTCGACCGCAAGCCATCCCATTGCGCCAATCAGGGCAGCAGCGTTGATCAGCGCTGCAAGCACTTCGGCGCGTTGCAGCCCGAACGTACGGGTTGATGTGGGAGCGCGCATCGCTAGTCGACTCGCCATCAGCGCAATCGCGTAGGCAACGACATCGGTCAACATGTGGGCGGCATCGCCCAGCAGCGCCAGGCTGTGGAAGACGAGGCCGCCGACCAGTTCTGCAATGAGCAGGCTGCAGGTGACAACGAGCGCACCGGCGAGCGCCCGACGATTTCCCTTCGCAAGATCGTGCAGATGCGCGTGCCCGTGCGCGTGCCCGTGCCCGTGCCCGTGGTCGTGGTCGTGGGCATGCGAATGCCCGTCGTCGTGGGTGTGATGGTGGTGGTGTGTCACACGTACAGCGTTCCCCCCGCTGCGGTGTTCCTACCCTGCGCTGTGTGCCCGTGGGCGAACGTCAGTCGAGTGCCCGCTGTGCCGATCTGGACTCGTCGTACTCCGAGCGGGCCTGCTGGACCTCGCTGCTGGTCGACACCTCGGCGACCGGCACGTCCCACCAGGCGCCACCGGCAGTAACGCGATGCGATGGATCGCAGCGAATGACCAGCACTCTTGGTCCGTCGACGGGGCGCTCGGACAACTCGCGTGCAAGATGATCCCGGTCGGCCACTTCGACCACCGTTGCCCCCAGGCCGCGAGCCTGGGCCGCGTAGTCCAGAACAAGTGGCGACCCGGATGCGTCGACCATCTGCGTGCCAAATCTTCGGCTGCCCACAGATTCCGACAGTGCCCCGATTGATCCGTAGCCGCCGTTGTCAACGAGTACGATCGTCAGCGGAATGCGGTGTTGGGCGGCAGTGGCAACCTCGCCCGGCATCATCAGCCACGATCCGTCGCCAACGAGCGCGATGACATGTCTGTCGGGTGAGGCGAGGCTGACCCCCATGGCGCCGGGAATCTCGTAGCCCATACACGAGTAGCCATACTCGAGGTGATAGTCGTCGCAGCTGCTGGACCGCCACAGCTTGTGCAGGTCGCCAGGCATGCTTCCAGCTGCGCAGACCACGACACCGTTGTCTGCTGCTGCCTCGTTGACGCACCCGATCACCTGTGCCTGTGTCAGGGGAGCAGTCGAGTCGGAGTTGGGGCGGGTGGCCTCGACCACCGTAGTCCGCCACGACTGCGACGACATGACTGCGCGGGAGCGCCATGACTCGTCAATACTGACCTCGCCGCACATCTCATGCAGTTCTTCAATCGTTGCGCGTGCATCGCCGATCACCGGCATTCCGCGAAAGCGGTGTGCCTCTGCCGTGGCCACATTGACATTGAGAAAGCGCACATCCGGGTCCTGGAACAGCGAGTGCGATGCCGTTGTGAAGTCGCTGTACCTGGTTCCAATGCCGATGACCAGGTCCGCCTCCGCAGCCAGGTGGTTGGCGGCGTCTGACCCGGTTACGCCAACCGCGCCCAGACTGAGCGGATGCGAATGTGGGAGGCTGCCCATCCCGGCCTGGGTCATCGCCACCGGGATGCCTGTTGCATCAACGAATGCTGCAAGTGCGCTGTGCGCCTCCGAGTAGCGCACGCCGCCACCCGCAATGATCAGCGGTCGTGAGGCCTCGGCGATCGCGCGTGCCGCCCGTCGAAGCGCATCTGCATCAGGTCGGGGCCGCTCGATGTGCCACGTGTACTCGCTGAACATGGAAACGGGAAAGTCGTGTGCTTCTGCCTGGACATCCTGCGGCAGTGCGATCGTGACCGCGCCCGTTCGTACGGGATCAACCAGCGTGCGCATTGCGCCAGCGAGCGCTGTCGGCAGCTGTTCGGGGCGATCAACACGATCGAAGAATCGTGACACCGGCCGCAGCGTCTCGTTGACACTCACGTTGCCTGCGCCAGGCATGTCCAATTGTTGGAGTACGGGGTCCGCGCGTCTGGTTGCGAACACGTCGCCGGGAAGCAGGAGTAGTGGAACCCGGTTGATCGTGGCGCCGGCCGCGGCGGTCACAAGGTTGGTTGCTCCCGGACCTATCGATGTTGTGCATGCATGGGTTGCAAGGCGGCAGCGCGCCTTCGCAAAGCCGGCCGCAATGTGTGCCATCGCCTGTTCGTTTCGCGCAGCGAAGAATGGCATCGCATCTGAATGCTGCTGCAGTGCCTGGCCGATGCCGGCGAGATTGCCGTGGCCAAAGATCCCCCAGGTTGCGGGGATCAATCGCTGGCGAATGCCGTCGCGCTCGCTGAACTGACATGCAAGAAACCGGATCAGCGCCTGTGCAACCGTCATTCGCTCGGTTCCGTGTGCGCGGTTCATTGCACCGTCTCCCTGAGTGAGGTGACAACCCGCGGGTCGGGATCCTGGTCGCGCCAGCTGTCGCGGATCCAGGCGTGGGCGGGGTCGTCGCTGAAGGCCAGTGAGCGCGCGGCGCCCGGGCCGGCGAGCACATTGAGGTAGTAGAGGTCGTATCCAGGAGCTGCCGAGCAGGGCCCGTGGTATCCACTGGGAACCAGAAAGACGTCGCCGTCCCGAACGGTGACCGTGGTATCCCAGTTCTCAACAAGGTTGTACGTTCGGTGGTGAGCAAAGCCCTGCGGGTTCTCGATGCGGAAGTAGTAGTACTCCTCGAGCTCCGCCTCCGTCCCGGTTTCGCAGTCATGCTTGTGCGGGGGATACGAGGACCAGTTACCGCCTGGGGTCACAACCTCCACGGCTGTCAGTCGATCGGAGATTCCAACCTCGGGAGCGAGAAAGTTGTTCAGACGGCGACTGGCCGATCCAGCCCCGCGCAGTTCAACCGCGACATCCCCAGCGGGAACGTACGTCGTTGGCAGTCGCCGTCGAGCGCGCGCCTTCGGCAGCGCAACCTCGCACGATTCGGTCGCTGCCAGGCGAAGGTGGCTGTCGCGTGGCACATAGAGAAAGTCGCTGGCGTGTGTGAGCGGGGATGGGCGTCCACTGAGGACAAACTCATTGTCATCAACGTACGCGACAACTCCGCCAGTCAGTGGCAGTACTGCACATTCGAATTCGTTCAGATCGACCTGTACCTCGTCGCCAGCGCTCATGAATGCGACGTCAAGCCCGGAGAACTCAAATCCAACGTCCTCCGGCGCGATGGATACGTCGAACATTTCGCGTGAACGAGAACCAGCAGGGAGATGGAGGTCATCCCGCGTCCGCGGATGCGTCTGTTCAGAGGGGGTCGTCACCGCGAAGATTCCTCCAGAAGCTCTCGAATTTCCTGGTCGGTGGGCATCGCATCGGCGCAGGCAAGCCGCGATGCAACGATCGCCCCCGCGGTGTTGGCGTAGTGGCCGATCTGCTCGAGCGGCCAGTCATGAAGCAGTCCGTAACACAGGGCGCCGCCAAACGCATCGCCCGACCCGAGTCCGCACACGACGTCGACCGGCGTGCCAGGTACCTGCACCCGCTCGCCCTGACGCGCGAGCAACACGCCTTCGGCGCCGCACTTGACGATGACCGTCTCAATACCGGAATCAAGCAGGAAATCCGCCGCAGCGTTGGGGTCGCGCTGCCCGGTCACCACCTCAACTTCGGCCTGATTGCCCACGACAACGCTGGCGTTCAGCGCAGCCCGCATCATGATCTCCGAGGCGTCGCGGGTGTCGTGCCACAGCATCGGACGCCAGTCCAGGTCAAGCACTCGAATCGATCCGCTGGCCATCGTCAGCGCCGCCATTGTTGCCTCGCGGCTGGGTGACGCCGACAGCCCTGTGCCTGTCAGCCAGATCAGTCGTGCCGTGCGCACCAGCTCCGTGTCAATGTCCTCGGCAGTAATGGTCAGGTCGGGAGCAGTTGGATAGCGATAGAAGATGAGACCCGGATCCTCGGGGGGATCCAGCTCGGCAAAGACGATTGGCGTGGGCAGGTGTTGTGAGCGGCCGACGAGCGTTGTGTTGACGCCAAATTCGGAGAGTGCGCGTACACAGTAGTCGCCAAGCTGGTCAGCGCCAACCTTGGTAACCAGCGCCGCATGCAGGCCCAGGCGGGCGGCGGCGACTGCCACGTTCGCAGCTGAACCACCGAGTGACTTTGAGAAGGATCGAACGTCGTACAGTGGGCCGTCCTGCTGCGGATAGAGATCCACGCCGATCCGTCCGATTGCCACAATGTCTGCCTGTGTAATTGGTTGGGGGGGTGGGCTGTCGACAGCTGTCGCCGTGCGAATGGCACGCTCAACGGCATCGATGCTGGTCACAACACGACGTGTGATGTCACTCTGAGCGCTGGGTTGTCCGTCCAGGCGAACATCCTGTTCAACGATATATGCACCGCTGTATCCGGATGCTTCGAGCGTGCTGACAATCTCGGCGACGTTGGCGCTTCCCGTTCCAATTGGAACGTACAGTCCGCGAGCAACAGCCTCGGAGTAGTCGCAGTCGCCCGATGCATATCTGGACGCGATCACCGCATCGACATCCTTGAGATGGACGTGCCGGATCCGTGCCGCGGAGTTGCGTACCACCGCTGCCGTGTCAATGCCGCCCAGCAGCATATGGCCGGTATCCAGACACAGGCCGATGCTGCTGCCGCTGACGACGACATCAAGGTCGTGCTGTCGTTCAACGAGCGTTCCAACATGTGGATGGAGCGCAGCTGCCAGTCCGTGTTCTGCAGCGATTGCGTCCAACGTGTCGAGCGTGTCGAGAATGGTCGCCCAGGAATCATCAGCGGCCGTCTGGCGTCGGTCGTACGTTGCGACCGTATGGGCGCCCATGTCGTCCTGCGTGTCGGTCGGAGCGGCCATTGCCGCAATGACGGCAACGGTGCAGCCCAGCTTCGTCAGTCGTTGACACTGTGTACGAAAAGCCGGTTCGATCGTTGGCAGCGGACGGTCGACGTCGACCGGAACGAATGCTGCCTGGGCATGCAGTCCGAATCGGGAGAGAAGCGATCGTGCGTCGGCAATGTCGTCGGGCAGAAATCCATCCGGACCGCACTCGACGATCGAGACTCCGGTCGCGCGCATGTCGGCAAGTACGGATTCTGCGTCCAGCTGGAATCCCCAATTGTCTGCTTCGCACACGCCCCATGAGATTGGCGCTGCGCCGATGCGTGCACGGGTATCGGGAGAAGAGTCGTGCGTCACTGGACTGATCCGACTGTCACCGGCCGCCGTTCGACGCGCGACTGGGCTGCCGCCACAGCGACCTGCAATGCCGATCGTGCGTCCTCCAGCGTGACCGGCGATGGCCCGCCGCTGCGGACGGTATCGACGAATGCGCGAATTTCTGCACGGTACGCGTCGGCAAATCGCTCCAGGAACCCGCGGTACATCTGCGGGCGCCCGGCTCGGCCCGGTCCGTCGCCGATCGGCACGATGGGAATCCGGTCGTCATCACCGATCGACACCGCATCGCGGTCTCCGATCAACTCCATCCTGACGTCGTATCCGCCGACGCACTGCCGCAGACCACTTGAGACGACGAGCGTTCCGGTTTCCAGGCGCATGACCATCGCTGAGGTGTCGACGTCGTCATGCTCCGCGAAGATGTCGTCGACCAGCACTGACCCGTCGGCATAGACCTCGGTGATCCGCTGACCGGTGACGTACTGGATACAGTCGAAGTCATGGATGTGCAGGTCGCGGTAGATGCCGCCGGATCCGGCCACGTAGGTGTGGTGGGGCGGTTCGGGGTCGTGCCCGGTCGTGCGTACGAGAAAGAGCGGTCCGAATCGACCCGCGGCGCAGCTCTCGGCAGCTGCAACATACATCGGGTCAAAGCGTCGCTGGAAACCAATCTGGACAAGCGCGTCGCGGGCCTGGGCCCGCTCGATCAGGTCGTCGAGCACGGCCATTTCAAGTGAGACAGGCTTTTCGCAGAAGCTGGGAATGCCGTGTTCGATGGCCCGGCGCAGCAACGGCGCATGGGCGGGAGTTGGCGTGGCAATGATCAGACAGTCGGGGGAATCATCGAAGACGGCGTCGATCGATTCCGCAACGAAGATCTTCTGTGATGGAAGTGCGGCGTCCCGCTCTCCTGCCTCGAGCGTCGAAGCAACCTGCAGTGCGCTCTCCCGGGCCATGTCATACAGCGTCAGGGTTTCGACCTCGGCCATCGTGCGCAGCGTCGATGCATGAAACGCCCCGATTCGCCCCACTCCTGCCACGCACACATGCATGCGCGGAGTATGCGCGACAGGACACGCCGTGAAACCCGGCCCACTCGTGGGTATGGTGCTGGCAGTGGAACGCGATCTACATGACGACGGCGTCATCCGCTCGGGTGGCGGGATTGCCGTGCTCGGGCTCGACCTGGGCGGTACCAAGCTGCGCGCGGGGATCTTCGAGCGTGACGGTGAGATGGTCGAGGGCACAGACACCTACGTCCGGATCAAAGGTATGCCGCAGGAGGAGCTGCTCGACACGATCGTCAACACCGCCGGCCGGCTGATCGATGGATACGACGGTGCCGTGGCTGCAGTGGGTTTCGGGGTGCCGGCGACGATCGATCAGCGCACCGGGTCGGCGGTCGTAGCCTGCAACCTGCCGTTGAAGAATTTCGCCATTCGCGATGAATTCGAGCGCCGCGTCGGCGTGAGGACCTATATCGATAACGATGCCAACCTTGCGGCACTCGCAGAGCAGCGCATTGGCGGAGGCGAGGGTGCTCGCAACATCATCATGGTAACCCTCGGCACCGGCTTTGGTGGCGGCATCATTGTCGATGGCAAGATTGTTCGCGGATCGGTGGGAGCCGGTGCGGAACTCGGGCACATCTGCATCGATCGCAATGGACCTCCGTGTGTCGCACCGAACTGTCCCGGCATTGGCTGCATCGAAACGTTCTGCAGCGGAAATGCGCTGCAGCGAGACACTCGCGCATTTGCCGAAGCACACCCGGACAGTGCAATCGGTCACGCCGTGGCAGGCGGGGAACTGCCAGGTGGGGAGCTGTTGGTTCGGCTGGCCCGCGCTGGCGACGAAGATGCCACCGCGATCCTCAAGGAGATGGGCCGGCACCTGGGCCTCGCGATTCTGACGCTTGTCAACATCTTCAATCCCGAGAAGGTGATTCTCGGCGGCGGACTGGTGGCATCGCTCGACTGGGTCATACCGGAGGCGGAGCGAATCGTGCGCGAGCATGGACTGCCACCGGGCAACACGCTTGTTGAAATCCGGCCGGCGGCTCTTGGGGAGGACGCTGGTGTGATCGGCGCAGCAATGTTGGCGCGGATGCACATGCCCGGAGTTGTTCCGACACCGCGGTAGAGGCTTCAGAGCACATCGTTCGCGGTATGGTTCGCT
>CAYNNW010000040.1:0-10485 GCA_964398435.1 uncultured Gaiellales bacterium
ATCGGCCATACGGCTTCTCAGATCGGGGCGTCGTACAGTCAGGCGCGGGTCGTCATCAAGTACCGTTCCTGACCCAACCAGAACTGCGCCACTGTCTGCGCGCAGCTGCTGAACCCGCTCACGACTTGCGGGACCAGAAATCCATCGACGCGCGGGATCACCCGTCGACAGGCGACCGTCGGCTGTCATCGCCCACTTCCACGCTACCCACGGTCTGCCCCCCAGGTGACCGCAGTGGAATACTCGGTTCTGGTGTCGTGCCTGCGCGGCAAGATCGAGCGGCCCCCACTCGACGATGCAGCCCTGTGCTTCGAGCACTCGTGGACCAACGCCACTCGTTACGGGGTTGGGGTCGTCACACGCGATAACTACCCGCTTCACCCCCCGCTCGAAAATGATGTCGACGCACGGTGGCTGTCGCCCTCTATGCGCGCACGGTTCGAGTGATACGTACAGCGTTGCCCCGTCGGGAACGTGCGCGATTCGGTTCAGCGCCTCGCGCTCAGCATGCAGGTCACCGTATCGTGCGTGCCATCCCTCGGCCAGTACCTGTGTACCGTGCACAAGTACCGCGCCGACGAGGGGATTTGGGCGCGTTGCACATCGGGCCCGCTCGGCAAGCTCCAGCGCGCGAAGCAGAAATGTCCTGTCTCGGTCGTCAGTCATCTCACGGGCTGAGGTGCGGTCGCGCCAGAACGTGGATCGTGAAGCCGTCGGTGGGCCCCTCGCCTGGCCAGGTTCGAATGCGTGCCTGGTCGACGTCAATCTGGAGTCCATGGTGCCCGGCAGAGTCGACGACCGCGGCCAGCGAGCCTGGCAGCGCGCCTCTTTCCAGCGTTCCCTCGGCGATCAGGCTGTCGACAACGATCTCGTTCTCCTCCGCCAACAGGCTGCAGGTCGCATAGACGACCGTTCCTCCCGGAGCCACCAGCGTACTGGCTCGTGCGAGCAGTGCCCGTTGCAGCGTAGTCAACGTGGCAAGATCCTCAGGAGTTCGATTCCAGCGCGCATCAGGACGCCGAGCCATGACGCCGGTGCCGGTGCATGGAGCATCGACAAGTACCCGGTCGACGACCCCGGACGCGAGCGTGGTTGCGTCGGCGCATGTCAGTTCGATGCGCTCTGCAACGTTCGCGCGGCGGGCCCTGTTCGCGAGCGCGTCGAGCCGGTGCTGATGGAGGTCGACTGCCCGCACGCGCCCGTGTGCGCCAACGCGTTCAGCGATGTCAATCGTCTTTCCCCCGGGCGCTGCGCACATGTCGATGACCGATTCGCCCGGCCGCGGGTCGAGCAGCATGGTGACAAGTTGACTGGCAAGCGACTGTGGTACCAGATGGCCCGCATCGATTGCCGGTGAGAGCGAGCGCGTGGGTCCGCTCGCAACGCGAGCCGCGGGCAGCAGGTCGCAGTATGGGGCGATCGGAACGGTGAGTTCGAGCGACTGACAGTCGAGATCGCGTCCCAGTTCTGTCAGTCGAAACGCCGGCGCGGGAGGCATGTGCTGCGATGCAAGTGCGGCGAGCCCCCGCTCGCCGTGTGACGCATCAACCAGTCGCACGAGCCAGTCCGGGAGCGAATCGTGAATGGCGCGCGCAGTCAGATCACCGGCCGACGCGTTCGTCAGCAACTGGGCAACTTCCTTGTGTGCATCCCGGGTCAACCGACGCATGACGGCGTTGACGAAGCCGGCGGGGCGATGACCGACAGCATCGCGGACAAGTTCGACAGCCTGATCTACTGCGGCGTGGCGCGACTCACCGGGCGCGCCATCCAGAACTTCCCACGCCCCCATTCGAAGCACGGTCAGAACCGAGGGATCGATCTGATCGAGCTGTCGCTGTGCTGCACGGCCCACGACGTGGTCGAGCGTGCGTCGACGTTGGATGACGCCGTACGACATGGCCCGTGCGAATGAGCGGTCGCGATCGTCGATGGTGATCCGGGCCTGCTCTGCTTCAAAGACGCGGTCAGTCCATGCCTTGTCCGTACGTATCCGCTCGAGCACGGCAAACGCAAGCCTGCGGGCGGGTGTAACGCGGGTTCGGGGCTTCTGTCCCCGCTGACGCTGTCCGGCCGGTCGGGTCATTGGCCGGCGAGCGGCGATGATGCCGACGATGGAGCGGATGATTTGCCGCGCAGCCAGTCCTCGACGGCCATCCGTCGCTTGCCAGGCGGCTGCACCTCGACGACGCGAACCACGCCGTCACAGGTTGCCAGCAGACAGGCGGCCCCCTCGACCATGATGGTTCCGGCTGCCGTCGGCGGGAGCGGCTGGGTCCACTCCTCGGTACGCCAGATCGTCACAACCTCGCCGTCGATCGACAGGCGTGCACCGATATGCGGGGAGAGCGCCCGAACACGATCATGGATCTGTCGCGCCGTCATTGCCCCTGGATCGAGTGCCCTGTCAGTCGCCGTGATCTTGTGTGCATACGTTGCGTCGTCGTGTCGCTGTTCCACGAATGTCAGCTCACCGCTGCTCGCACGTTGCAGCGCCCGCAACAGCGCTGCTGCGCCGGCAATCTCCAGTTCACGGAACACCGAACCGGCATCGTCAGCAGAACCGATCGGCACTTCGACGGCCTCGGCCACGGGGCCGGTATCCAGTCCGGCCTCCATCTGCATGATGCAGACGCCGGTTGCACTACGACCGTCCATGATTGCCCGTTCCACTGGAGCAGCGCCCCGGTACTCCGGCAACAGCGATCCGTGCACATTGAGCATCAGAAACTCTGACAGAACCGGCTCGCGGATCATCTGACCGAACGCTGCGACCACAATCGTGTCGACCTGTCGGGATCGCAGTTCGGCAAGCGGCTGCTCATCGTGCAGCCGTTCCGGCTGGATCACGGGAAGGCCACGTTGGCGCGCCGCCTCGACGACAATCGGTGATCGCATCGTTCGACCGCGACCGGCCGGCCGATCGGGCTGGCTGATGACAAGTTCAACGGGATGGTGCTCGATCAGTCGGGCAAGGATGCCAGCGGCAAACGGAGCGGTCCCTGCGAAGGCGACCCGCCGCTGCCGATCCGCAGGTGCGTCGTGCGATGTCACGGCCGTGGGCGAAGCTCAGACATTGCCTGCGCGCGCGCTTCGGCGTCCGCCGCCCGATCGATGATCAGAACGCCATCGAGGTGATCCATTTCGTGCTGGAAGACGCGGGCCCGAAATCCTTCCAGCTCCCAGGTGACGGTCTCGCCCTGCAGATCCTGCGCCTCGACGGTAATCGACACATGCCGTTCCACCGGTACGCGGACATCGCCGAGACTGAGACACCCTTCTTCCTCGACGTCCGTCTCATCCGAGCGAACCGTGATTCGCGGATTGACAACTGCCTGCGGCTGCTCCTCGTCTGCGTCCTGGAAGGTGAACATCCGCAGGCGAAGCCCCAGCTGGGGAGCGGCAAGTCCGACGCCCATCGCGTCTCGCATGATGCCGAACATTCGCGAGGCGAGGGCCTCAAGTTCACTATCGAACTGGTCAATCGGGCGAGTGTCTGCCTTGAGGACAGGATCCGGATACTGTCGCACGTGGCGCAGTGCCATCTGTCGCCGCTGTTCAGAGATCTGGTCGTTCGCGTCACGGCTTCGTGATGCCGATGCGGTTGCGGAAGAAGCGCTCATACGCAACAGTATAGAAGTCTCGAACGAAGCCCCGATACCTCACGCGTATGCGACTTCTATCCCATCGACTGCGGGTCGACATCGATGATGATGCGAACATCGGCGCGCCGTCGCTCGGCTTCGGTACGCTGAACGAACGCCAGAAGCGAGCGGGCAACAGCCGCGGGGGCCTGCGTCTTGACGAGCAATTGGGCCCGTATTCGCCCGGCGCGGCGCATCAGATCGGCGGGACCGAGCACCGGGCCAGCCTCAAGCGCCCGCAGCCCGACCGTCAGCGCGCCGCACCAGCGATCCATCTGCGCATCAGACTCCTCACCGACGTCGGGAGTTGACACCAGCACACGCACGATTCGGCTGAACGGCGGGTAGGACAGCTCTCGGCGCCGTGACAGTTCTGTGTCGAGGAACCCGGACACGTCATGGCTACGTGCGTGCTGGAGATACCAGGCATCGGGTTGCCAGGTCTGCACCAGGACCCGTGCCGATGGTGACGTCGTCGCTGACCGGCCCGCCCGACCGGCACACTGTGCGACCAGCTGGAATGCCCGCTCCTCGGCGCGGAAGTCGGGAATTGCGAGCGCGGTGTCTGCATCGACGACGACTGCCAATGCCACATCGGCGAAGTCGTGTCCCTTCGCCACCATCTGCGTTCCAACCAGCACAGCCGGGCCTGGTACGTCGAATGTATCGAGCACATCGCCGACGCCCCTGCCACTTCGCGCCGAGTCGGCGTCGAGCCGGACAACTGGCACGCCCAGCATCGTGCCCAGATCCTGTTCGAGCCGTTCAGTGCCGACGCCCAAGCGAACGATGTCCGCCGAATTGCACTCGTCACACTGTCCTGGAATCGGACGCGAATAGCCACAGTGATGGCAGGACAGCCGGCCACCATCACTGCCACCTCGATGAACAACCAGCGAGACGTCGCAGTCCGGACATCGCCACGTGTGTCCGCACGCCCGGCAATGCATTGCGGCCGACCAGCCGCGGCGATTGTGCAGAACGATTGCCTTGTGGCCGGCACGAATACACTGGTCCAGTGCAGCCTGTACCGGCTCCGTGATCGGAAACCGATCGCCGTGCTGGCGGAGATCGACGAGCTCAACGGGCGCGAGCGGAATCCCTCCCGGCCTCCGGTCAAGCACTGCACGGCGCTGAATGCCGTGCCAACTCTCAACCCGGGGAGTCGCCGACCCGGCGACGAGCCCTGCACCTTCGAGCGACGCACGTTTCCAGGCGACCCTGCGCGCGTCGTACCGAGGTTCTGACTCCTGCTTGTACGAGCTGTCGTGTTCCTCATCGATCACGATCAGTCCGAGCTGATGAACGGGAGCAAATACTGCGGAGCGCGGACCAACCACCACGGACGGCGTGGGAGCGGAGATACGCATCCAGGCCTCGCGTCGCTGCACCTGCGTCATGCCGGAGTGCAGTACCTCGACGATCGTTCCGAACCGAGCCCGAAATCGTCCTGCAACCTGCGGCGTCAATGCGATCTCGGGAACGAGAACGATGGCGCTTCGCCCACGAGCAAGGATGCGTTGAATCGCCTCGAGATAGACCTCGGTTTTGCCGGATCCCGTAATCCCGTAGAGCAGAACCGCAGGATTGACCGGATCATCCACGCCCGACAGGCACGTCTCTACCGCCGTGAGCTGCTCGGGCGTCAACGCGTGGCCACCGCCGTCAGATTCAATGTGATCGTCCGGACCGGTGCCGGTGACCGCCGCATCCTGCATCTGGTAGCGGGGAATCTCATCGATCTCGGCAAGTCCGCTGCCGGCTAATTTGCCCAGTGTCGCTCGGGTCGTTCGCAACCGCTCAGTCGTGCTGCTGATCGGCTCCCATGTTGCAGACAGCTGTTCGGCGAGGGCCGTCATCCGCGCTGTCGGCTGTGGGTCGCCATCGCTCAACTCGGCTGGAGCGGCGGGACGACGGATTGCCTGCACCGTGTGCCCGGCCGGTATGCGGGCTGCACGCGCACCAGCGTGAATCCCGGGCGGCGCCACCGCAGACACTCCACGAGCGCGGGGACTTCCCCACGTATCTGCAACCCAGACGGCCAGATCCAGCAGCGGCCCGGGGATCGTGTAGCCGGGAATGACACCGACAACAGGCCGGAGTCGTACGCCGTCGGGCGCCGTCACATGCATCTGCGAAATGACCCCCAACTGGCGCGAGCGAGCCACGGGGACTTCGACGATCGAGCCAACCCCGACAGTCGACTCAAGCGATGCGGGAACGCTGTATGTCAGCCCGTCGTCAAACGATCGAGTGGGAACCAACGGCAGTACAGTGACGTTGCCGCATGATGGCTCGACATTGGGCGTCGCGGGCGACGCACCGACATCACGAGCGCTGGGAAACAGCGTCGACTGGGTGTCATCCACCTGTTGGAACAGCTGATGCAACGTGAACGTCGACGTGCGCCTCGCTATTCGACGGTCCTGTGCCTGCCGACGCGGCCGACACTGCTCCACGCAGTTCGTCGACCAGTGTCAGCCGCTCCCATGGTAGATCAAGATCCGGGCGCCCGAAGTGACCGTAGGCAGCTGTCTGACGGTAGATCGGCCGTCGCAGGTCGAGGTCAGCGATGATTGCTGCTGGTCGCAGGTCGAAGACCTGTCGAATGCCCTGCTCGATCGCCTCGATCGGAGCCGTCTCGGTGCCAAACGTGTCGATCATCAATGAGACCGGGCGGGCAACGCCAATCGCGTACGCAACCTGCACCTCACAGCGATCGGCAAGTCCTGCCGCCACAACGTGCTTGGCAACCCGTCGAGCCGCATAGCAGGCCGAGCGATCAACCTTTGTCGGATCCTTCCCGGAAAACGCGCCGCCACCGTGACGGGCGGCACCGCCATACGTATCAACAATGATCTTTCGACCGGTCAGGCCAGCGTCTGCCATCGGCCCCCCCTGGACGAACAGTCCCGTTGGGTTGACCAGCACACGCGTGCTCTCACTCAGCCACTCGCCAAGCACAGGCTCTATGACGTGGCGTCGCACGTCCGGCGCAACCCGCGATTCCACCGAAACAACGTCCGCGTCGTACTCCGGAGCGTGCTGTGTCGAGACGACCACCGTCTCAACACCAACGGGCTTGCCGTCGCGATAGCGGACAGTAACCTGGGATTTTCCGTCGGGGCGAAGGTATGGGATCGTGCCGTCACGACGGACCTGCGTCAGTCGGCGGGTCAACCGATGCGCAAGCGTGACCGGCAGCGGCATCAACTCGTCCGTCTCGTTGCAGGCGTATCCGAACATCATGCCCTGGTCGCCCGCACCGACCTGATCCAGTGGATCGCCCGTTGCTCCCGAGCGCTGCTCGAATCCCTTGTCGACTCCCTGGCTGATGTCAGGAGACTGCTCGTCCAGCGCGACCAGCACACCGCACGTTCGACCATCGAATCCGTACTTTGCCCGGGTGTAACCGATCTCGCACACGACCTCGCGAACGATCGATTGGATGTCAACGTAGGCCTGCGTTGTTACTTCACCGGCAACGACGACCAGCCCCGTGGTGAGAAATGTCTCACATGCAACCCGGGACTGCGGATCCTTGTCGAGCAGGCCATCCAGAACCGCATCGCTGATCTGGTCAGCCATCTTGTCCGGGTGCCCTTCGGTCACCGACTCGGATGTAAACAGGTAGTCGCCTGCACGTGACGCGCTCATGGCAATCCTCCGATTGGAGCGGAAATGGTCGCGACAATGTACCGCAAACGAGTGGGGCCCCGCATCATCTGCGAGGCCCCACCTGCGTGAGTCTTCCGGTTTTTCGGTGAATCACGCCCCTGAAGCGGGACGGATTCGCCGATGTTTCTCAGGCGTCGTCGCCCGACTTCTTGTTGATCCCCATGTACACGTCCATGGTGGTGTGGTCATCCGAAGTCTCGGCGAACATCACCCATGGGCCGAACATCTTGAGGTCCTCGGTGTTGGTTGCCCCGGGGAGGCTGCCTGCGACCTCGGCGACCGCTGGCATGTCGAGGTACACCAGTGCTCCGACCTCATCCGGAACACCGGCGGCCTTGATCGCTGACTTGTACGCGTCGCTGTCACCCAGCTTGTCACCCGATGATGCGGTCAGGAACCCATCACCGTTCGTGACCACGAACTTGCCGTCGATGGTAAGGAAGTTCAGCGGAATCGCACCGTTTGCAAGTCCGATCTGCTTGGCCTTCTCGCCGGCAACGGTGACGTCCTTGGGCGGCGTTGATGCCTGCGCACCCACGAGGGCCATGATCTTGTCGAGCATGGCGTCCGTCTTGGTTTCGTCGGTGGTCTCGGCGACGAACGCGGCGTTTGGCAGCGGGGATCCTGCTGCCGGCTTGGTCACCGCCATACCGAACTGACCGTTGAACAGCGTCGCCAGGTCGTCGACCTTGACACCGATTGCGCCTTCCATCTGTGACAGCTGCTGCGACATCTGCGGGTTCGCCGATGCCAGCTGGTCAACCATGTTCTTGATCGATGGTCCCAGACCCTGCGCGTTCAGACCGAGCAGCGTTGATGACGGGAAGCCCTCCATCAGCGTCGGCTTGAAGTTCTTGCTCGTTCCGCCGTACTTCTTCATGGCCTCGGCGTCGACGCCTGCGAATCCGCGAAGTCGGAATCCGTCGTCGTCTGCCATGAATCCAGCTGATGCGGCCTTGAATGCCTTGAGGCTGTCCAGCGCGCTTTCAGCACTCTTCGCATTCGGAAGGGTCTCAAGCTGATCCTCGACCATGTCGCGCAGCCCAGCTCCGGAGAGTACGAACGAGACAAGCGCTCCGTCCTCGACCTTGTCAGCTGCCGACTTGACCGACTCGTTGTCGCCGATCGACTTGCCCGACTTCTTCGTGGCGATCGCCTTCTTCAGGCCGGCTTTCGTCGTTGAGCCGAGGAACATGCTGTCGCGGTAGGTCCACCACATGTCCTCACCGTCGGTCATGTGCCGGATGTCGTATCCGTTCGACGTGCCGTCCTTCTTGCTTTCGGCGAATTCCTTGGCCTTGCTGTTGAAGAACCGCTTGGCCTTCGCATCGTCAGATGCCGTCACCCAGATCAGCACTTCGGCGTCGTCCTTGCTCGCCATCTTGTCTGCGGCAGCGCCTTCCTTGACCGAAACAAGTGCAAGTCCGATCTCGTCACCGAGCCACGGCTTGATGTCCTCGTCGTACTTGATCTTGTCATCGTCACCAGGGTTGACCTCTTTGACGAGATCCTTCTTGCCCTTGTCGTAGTCGGGGAACGATCGTGCAAGCTTCTCGAACTTCTTCCAGTCGGCGCCCTCGAAATCAGCGTCGATCACGATGTAGCCCAGCGCACTGGATGGAACGAAGTCCAGCCCCTGAGCACTTGACGCCTTGGAACCGCCTGCGGCGCCGCAGCCTGCGGCGATCAGTGCTGCCAGAGCAATGGACAGGAGAAAGACCGTGGCTCGCATGCCCCGGCTGGTCGTTCGTGTGCTCATCTGGTGTGGTCTCCCCGAGTGTGTATCAGAACATCGATACGGTGCAATGACGGCACCCGGCGGCGACGCTATCAGACAAACTCGTGGTCGGAAAGAAACTCGAATGTCGGCGCACGCGACATCAAGCTCCGAGCCGCCTCAGCAAGCGTCATGTGCCCCTCGGCGACGTCGGCCATCGCAGTGCTGACATTCATGCGAACGCCAAACTGGCGTGCCATGTCGCGGACGATCGGGGCGCTGCGAAGCCCCTCGACGACCTGCCCTATCTCGCTTCGTACCTGATCTGGCGTCAGTCCGCGGGCAAGCAGGGCACCTGCACGCCGGTTGCGGCTGTGTGGACTTGCACACGTTGCCATCAGGTCACCGACCCCCGCCAATCCGAGGTACGTCTGCAGACGTGCGCCTCGGGCCAATCCCAGACGAGCCATCTCACCGAGTCCACGGGTCATGACGGCCGAGACGCCGTTATCGCCGACTCCGGCGCCCTGGAGCACTCCGGCCGCCAGCGCAATGACGTTCTTCGTGGCCCCCGCAAGCTCGACCCCAACGATGTCGTCGTTTGCATACACCCGAAACGAGAATCCATTGACCAGCTGTTGCACCGCCAGCACGCGTTCCGTATCACTTCCGGCAAGCACGGCTGCCGTGGGCAGGTCCGACATGATTTCCCGCGCAATGTTCGGCCCGCTCAATGCAATGAACGACGACGGGTCGATGTGGGTTGCGGCAACTTCGCTCAGCCGCTGTCCAGAGGGTGCAAGCCCCTTCCCCAATGAAAGGTACGTCGTGGCCCGACCGGCAAACCGGGAAATCGTTGTCTCGAATGCCGAGGTTGGGACGGCCAGCACGACCGTGTCCCATGAGGCGCCGGCAGCCTCGTCGATGGTCGTCAGCTCGACGTGCTCCGGCAGTTGGGCTCCTGGAAAATACCGCTCGTTCGTGTGGGTTGCGCGCATGGCGGCCGCCTGCTCTGCCGTGCGCGCGGCGAGCGTCAGCGATACCGGCCGTCCGCCCATGACGTGAGCAAATGCGGTGCCAAACGACCCGGCACCGACAATCAGCCAGCGTGGACGATCACCACGACTGTTCACGATCGATCCCGGTACTCGATGATCAACGGACACCCCTCGAACCCGAACGCTTCACGGATGCGGTTCTCGATCATGAAGCCGTAGCTGCGTGTCAGCAACTTTCGATCGTTGACAAAGATACGAATTCGCGGCGGGGCAGTTTGATACTGCGTTCCATACAGCAGATTGAGTCGACGTCGGGACCGTTTGTCGAGCGGCCCGGGAACGTTTTCCTTGATGTCGGCCAACAGCTTGTTCAGCTCAGCAGTGGCGACGCGATGCGAGTACCGACTGTGAATCTCAACAACCTTCTGCAACAACTTGGTCACGTTTC
>CAYNNW010000041.1:0-1854 GCA_964398435.1 uncultured Gaiellales bacterium
AAGCGACCTGCCCTCAAGAAAACGAAGCATGCGGCGCGGTGCATCCAACAGTTCGCGCGCGTGCGAGGCTGGGGGAGTGTCAACGACGAGCAGGTCGTAGCGACCGGCGCGATCGAGTTCATACAGGCGTTCCAGTGCCATGTACTCCTGCACACCTGACGTGTACTGCGAGACCTGCGTATAGACGCGATTGCGGAAGATCCGTTCGCGGGCCGCATCGTCCGGGGCTGTCTCGGCTACCAGCCGATCGAAGGCCCGCTTGGGGTCCAGCATGATTGCCGACAGGTGTCCGCCTCGCGTGCGGCCTGTCGGAAGCCGAACCGTACGTTCAGTGTCGTCGAGCTCATCGAGCCCCATCGCATCGGCCAGCCGACGCGCCGGATCGACGGTCAGAACACAGACCCGGCGTCCACGCATGGCCTGGTCCAGGGCGATCGCAGCAGCGATCGAGGTCTTGCCAACACCACCGCTGCCACAGACAAGCAGTACATCAAGCTCGGCGAGCTGATCGTCCAGCGAGCGGTCGGTTGCGCGGCGTCCACCCATCAGGACCCCTTTCGCCCCGGCGCAGCTGCCGATCGATCTGTTCGACGCCGCATGCTCTGCAGGCTCCGCCGCGTCATCCCGCGTGCAAGCGATGCGATGTCCTCGCGCTCCAACGCGTCGCCGTACAGCTGGGGCAGCAGCTGCACGGTGCCCAGCTCGCGCTCCAGTCGATCGCGCTCGCGAACCTGTTCCGCATGCCGTTCGTGCTCGTATCGAGCAGTCTCGAACAGCGACTCGATGCGGGTATCGACGCCAGTGTCGACGATGTCGTCGAAGACTGCGATGTCCTCACCACTGAATCGCCCCGGCAGCATGCAGTTGACGACAACCGATGCGACATCAACGCCCTGCTCAACCATGCGACCGTGAAGATCGATCGTCTCGTTGACCGGGATCTCTTCCGGCAGTGCCACCAATACGGCACTGACCCGCTCGGCGTCCTTGATGAAGTCGTCGATCTCCTGGGCCTCGCCTGCGATCGGGCCGACGGGAAACATCCGTGCGACAACGCCCGCCATTCCCAATAGCCCCAACCCGTGTCCGGTTGCCGGTGCGTCGACGATGATCGCCTGAAAGCGCTGGTGCCCCCGTGCTGTTGTCTGCTGGGACAGCCACCAGAGGCGCCCCAGCATCATCAGCTCGCGAAAGCCGGGAGCCGCGTGGGCGAACTGCTCGAACACCGGATTCCCGACCAGCCGGTCACTGATTGCGCGAACTTTGAGCCTCAGGTGCGCGTACTCACGCATCGCCTTGTCGAGCTCGATTCGCGTCGCCCAGAGACTGGGAGCGATGGCCGTTGGCTCGTAGGTGACTGTACGCCCCGAGATCCGCGCTGCAGCGGAGGCCTGTCCTTCCAGTTCGACCAGGAGCGTTCGCACGCCTGCTTCGCGATATGCAAGCGCCATGGCGGCGGCAACGGTCGACTTGCCCACGCCGCCCTTGCCCGTTACGAACAGCGTACGGGGGTGCAGCCCGAAGGGGAGCTGCTCAGTCTGCGGTCGAGATGCGCGTGCCACGTCAGGCAGAGCCTATCGCGCTGCAGCCTCTTTCAGGTACCGGGAGGGCCACTGCCGTGACCGGCGGCGGCCAGGCCAGCTGATCGGCGCACCAGTTGGCGGTGCCACTCCGATGCAGAGGTGTGGCAACCGGTGTCAGGCCGGACTTGCAGTGAACGATGACCATCAGGAGTAGCAGTGACGACATCGACGCCCTCGCTCATTCCCCGATTCCAGGACCCCGGTGGCCCGCGATTCGTTACGAACCGGCACGACAGCGGGACCGGTGGAAGCGGTGATGGTCAGTCCTGCC
>CAYNNW010000041.1:1864-2398 GCA_964398435.1 uncultured Gaiellales bacterium
CCAGAAGGGTGGCGTCGCCAAGACCACGACGACGATGAATCTTGCAGCCGGGCTTGCCGAGCAGGGCAAGCGAGTTCTGTGCATCGACCTTGACCCGCAAAGCAACCTGACGATGAGCTTCGGGATCGACATCGAGCACCTGCCGAAAAGCATCTTCGACGTGCTGGTTCATCGCTATCCGATCGAGCACATCATCGACCGGAGCGGCACCGTTCATGTGGCGGTTGCCAGCATCGATCTCGCCGGCGCCGAGATGGCGCTGTCGAGCATGATCGGTCGCGAGCGAACGCTTGAGAAGTCCATCGCGACGGTCAAGCACGACTACGATTTCATCATCATTGACACGCCGCCCTCGCTCGGGCTGTTGACGATCAACGCATTTACCGCGGCAGACGAAGTCATCGTGCCGGTGCAGGCTGAGTACCTGTCACTGCGCGGGCTCGTTCAGCTCGATAACACGCTCACGCTCATTCGTGAGCATCTGAATCCGCGCGTGCGGATCCTTGGAATTCTGCTGACGATGTTCGACGGTCG
>CAYNNW010000041.1:2408-10319 GCA_964398435.1 uncultured Gaiellales bacterium
AAGCTGTCGAGCTGCTCAAGCAGAACTACGGTCCGAAGGTCATGAAGACCGTGATCAGGAAGACGATCAAGTTCGCTGAGGCACCCGTTCGTGGTGGCTCGGTATTGGACTACGAACCCAACGGTCGGGCAGCCCAGATGTACCGGGACCTGGCCCAGGAGGTCATGCACAGCCATGTCGAAGCGCACTAGCCTCAACGACAGCCCCCTCGCGCAACTCTTTGCGTCGACCGAGACCGCCCATGAAGTGGCGTCCGGTACCGACGAGACCGTGCACGACGAGGCATCGACTGACGTTGCACCCGTGATCGAGGCAGACTCGGATCCGGTGGCGCCGTCGAGCGAGCATCATGCGTCGAGCCCAGGGACCGCTGCGAGCGGCTCTCCCATCGCCGATGCAATGGCAGATGCATCCACATATCTTGCGGTGATTCGCGTCGTCGGCGTCGGCGGTGCCGGACTCAACGCGCTCGAACGGATGATGGAATCCGACGTTCGCGGTGTCGAGTTTGTCGCGGTCAACACAGACCTGCAGCAGCTGGAGATCAGCAACGCACCCGTACGTCTGCACATCGGCAACGATCTGACCGGTGGCCTGGGCAGCGGCGCTGACCCGGCAATCGGACGAAGTGCTGCCGAAGCCAGCTACGACCACATTCGGCACGTGCTCAAGGGCAGCGACATGGTCTTCGTGACCTGTGGCGAAGGCGGCGGTACAGGAACTGGGGCTGCCCCGGTGGTCTGCCGCGCAGCCCGCGAGCTCGGTGCTCTGACAGTTGCGATCGTCACCACACCCTTTGCCTTCGAAGGCTCGCGCCGAAATCGCGCCGCACTCGACGGCATGAAGGCGCTGCGCGAGGCCGCTGACACGGTCATCGTGATTCCCAACAATCGTCTGCTGGAAGTGCTGCAGCGCGATGTCAGCATGATCGAGGCCTTCCGCGTGGCAGACGATGTGCTTCGCCAGGGCGTGCAGGGCATCTGCGATCTGATCACGATGCCCGGCCTGATCAACGTCGACTTTGCCGACGTCCGAACCATCATGTCCGAGGCTGGCTCAGCCCTGATGGGCATCGGCTTCGGCACCGGTGAGAACCGCGCAATCGACGCGGCCAACTCGGCGATCAACTCACCGCTGATCGAACAGCCCGCAAGCGGCGCACATGGCATCCTGCTCTCGATCAGTGGCGGCGATGACCTGAGCCTGCACGAGGTCACCGAGGCCGCGCGGATCATCCAGGAGCATGCGTCGGACGATGCGAACATCATCTTCGGCGCCACGGTCGACAGTCGATTGACCGGCCAGGTCTGGGTGACTGTCGTTGCCACGAACTTCGTCAACGACCCGCATCGGGTGGCCAAGGAGCACCGGGGCCGAATCCTGGGATCCCGTACCGCCGCCTCGGGCGCGTCGACCACGTCGAGTTCCGACTCCGATATCGAGCTGCCAGCTTTCCTGCAGTAGGGCAACGTGTCTGAACCCCGTAGCCGGGGTAGATTTGCCGGACGATGACCGGCAGCACGACATCACGGCCAGGAAAACAGCGTGGCGCTGTTGCCGCAGGCCATGCCGAAACCGCGGCTGCTGGCGCACGAATCCTTGCCGAGGGCGGCAATGCCGCAGATGCCGCTGTCGCCGCAGCCTTTGCATCCGCAGTCGCTGAACCAACGCTCACTGGACTGGGCGGAGCAGGCTTTGCCACCGTGCTGCAGGCAGGGGGAGCCACGACGGCGATTGACTTCTTTGCGGCCGTCCCCGGCATAGCCCGTGTCGTTGAGGCTGGACTCGGTCCGGTCCCTGTTGAGGTGCTGTTCGGCACCGCCACGCAGACATTCCACGTCGGCCCACAGTCATGCGCGGTCCCGGGATTCGTGCCCGGCGTCCTGCACCTGCATCAGCGATTCGGGCGACTGCCACGTCACGTCGTGCTCGAGCCGGCAATCGAGATGGCAACCCGCGGCGTGGTGATTACGGAGGAGCAGGAGTACTGCCAGCTGCTGCTGGCAGCGATTCTCAGCCGTACCGAGGCGTCGCGGACCGTCTTCAGACCGCACGGTGAGCGTCTGGCAGTCGGCGAGACATGCCATCAGCCGGGGCTTGCCGACACCATGCGACTCCTCGCAGATGTCGGCGCAGCCGCAGTTACCACCGGCGAGCTGGCCAGCGAAATTACCGCCTGGTCACACAGCAACGACGGATTGATCTCCGCGGAAGACCTTGCGGCGTACCGTGTACGCGAGTACCCGACGGTCAGCCGACGATTCGGACACTTTGACCTGGTCTCAGTGCCACCGCCGTCCTCGGGCGGTGCGCTTGTGGCGTATGCGATGGCCATCGTGGAACTGCTGCGGCAGGGCGACGAGCCCATCGATGCTGGAACAACAGACGGGTGTCTGCGACTGGTAGCCGCGATGCGATCGGCAAACGACCGACGGGGTCGCGCATTTGATCAGCGCCTCTACGGCGGCGGCCTGGTCGAGTGGCTGCTGGATGAGGACACCATTCAATCCGGACTTCGAGACGCCCAGGCGCTGGTACGCATCGGCGCGGCTGCGCGACTGGATCCCGAGGGGTCTGGCTGGGGCTCGACGACGCACATCAGCGCCATTGACTGCGATGGCAATGCGGTGTCGATGACAACTTCGACGGGATGCGGATCTGGTGAGTTCGTCGGGACGACGGGAATTCATCTCAACAACATGCTCGGCGAAGAGGACCTCGTACCGGTCGAACACACGCTCCATTCAGGAGATCGCCTGACCAGCATGATGGCTCCGAGCCTGGTGCTGTACGACGGGAATCCGGTATTGGCATCCGGTTCGGCTGGGTCAAATCGGCTGCGCAGTGCAATCGTCCAGACGGCGCTCAGGCTGCTCGAGTCGCGGCGCCTGAACCCGGGCGTCTCACTTCGCAATCGAGTTGCGGCAGCCGTAGCTGCACCTCGCGTGCACGTCGAGGGCGGGGCAGTTCATGCCGAGCCCGGCAGCAACGATGAGGCCCTGAAGCACCTGCGCGCTGCGGGCATGACCGTGGACGAGTGGCCTTCGACCAACATGTTCTTCGGTGGTGTCAACATGGTTGCGGTCAACGATCGCGGCGAGTTTGCAGCCTCGGGAGATCCCCGCCGTGGTGGTGCCGGATGCGTGGTGGAGGCCGATGGTAGCCTGACACCATCATGACGAGCACGCCGTATCGATTCCGCCAGCCACTAGCCGATCTCGTTCCCTATGAGCCGGGACGACCTGCGGAGGAAGTTCGACGAGAGCGCGGATTGGATCGCGTTATCAAGTTGGCATCCAATGAGGGGCCGTGGGGGCCGCTCTCGGCTGCCCGTGCAGCGATTGAGCGCGGCATCGACGGGCTGAACCGATACCCCGACGGAGGGTGTGTCGATCTTCGTGTGGACCTCGCCGATCGACATGGTGTCGATCCCTCACGCGTGGTCATTGGGCACGGAGCGGACTCGATCATCAACAACCTCTCGATTGCGATGCTCGAGCCGGCAGACGAAGTTGTCTTCGGTTGGCCGTCTTTTCCGAGCTACCTGCTCGATGCGCGCAAGATGGGAGCAACACCGGTTCCGGTGCCGTTGACCTCTGACTATCGTTACGACCTGAATGCCATGCTTGCCGCGGTGACCGATCGAACGCGAATTGTCTATATCTGCAACCCCAACAATCCAACCGGAACCACAGTTGCTCGCGACCAGATTCTTGCGTTTCTTGATGCGTTGCCCAGCCGCGTTCTTGCCGTGATTGACGAGGCGTATTTTGAGTATGCCGTTGGAGGTGACAGTCATCTCGACGGCATCGCAGACTGCGTTGCTACAGGCCGTCCCGTCATGGTTCTACGCACGTTCTCGAAGATCTACGGGCTTGCCGGACTTCGGGTTGGATGGGGGATCGCGCCCCCAGAGGTCGTCCGGGCAATTGATGTCGTTAGAAATGCGTTCGATGTCACCTCGCTGGCTCAGGATGCTGCCCGCGCGAGTCTGGGTGATGACTCCGAAGTTCGCAGTCGTGCGCAGGCGAATAGTGCAGCTCGCAACGTCCTGGCCCGCGCATGTCAGTCAGCAGGGCTTGAGCCGGTTGAATCGCACGCCAACTTTGTCTGCCTGCCACTCGGTCGACCGGCGCGACCGGTGTTCGAGTCACTACTCGACGAGGGCGTCATTGTTCGTCCGCTTGATCCGTTCGGAATGCCCGATGCGCTGCGGATCACGGTAGGCACAGATGAGGAAACGTCCGTCGCTGCTGCCGCCCTCGCACGTGTGCTCGCGCCGGTCTAGCGGGCGATGAGTGTCAGGCTGCCTGGCCGGGCTCGTGGCCGGGCCATTCAGGCGCTGGTTGCGAGGCCGGTTGCTGCTCGTGCCACGCGGCATTCGAATCAGGCTGGGCCGGCGCGGTGGGCTGGGCATGCTCGCCGAGCCCGGCTTCCAGGGCTGCCGGATGCGGCGGCGCCGTCTGGTGATAGACATTCTGTGCCGTGTGTGAGGTGACAATTGTGGCCAGACGCTGTCGCAGATTGTGGACCGTGTTGGTGTCGGGAAGGTCGTTTGCCAGTCCGTGGGCCGCCCGAACTTCTGCGAACACTCCAGCCACGACAAGTTCGAACATCGCCGGCACGATCTGCGGATCAAACTCCCTGCCCACCTGCTCGATCATCTCGGAGAGCGCTTCGCCCAGCGGGAGTGCCCGCCGGTACGCCCGGTCACTGGTCATGGTCTCGAACGCTTCTGCAAGATGAAGAATCCGACTGCCCAGCGGAATGTCCTCGCCCGCAATACCTGAGGGATAGCCGCCACCATTCCAATGCTCATGGTGATGCCGTACCCAGGTGGCAACGGGCTCGATGTCAGCATTCTCAAGAATCCGGAACGAGAACTCGGGGTGCATCTGCATCTGTGCGTGCTCGGCTTCTGTCAGTCGGCCCGCCTTGCGCACCACAGCATCGGGAATCGCCACCTTGCCAACATCGTGAAGCTGGCCTGCACGGTGGATCTCCTTGACGACGTCCTCGTCCATGCCCAGCGCGCGAGCCAGGGTCGCTGCATATACCGCAGTGAGTTCGCTGTGGTGCCGACCGTAGGGGTCCTTCGCATCCATCTTTTGTGCCAGCGTCGTTGCTGTCGCGAGAATGGCCTCCCGTGAGCGATGCTCGACACGCTCCTCGGAGTTCATGTCGATCACGGTCATCGGATCGTAGATCACGGTCTGGTTCTTGCCGTTGAGTTTCGCTGTGTACGCTGCCTCGTCAGCGTGGTGGTACAGCTCGGCCTGTACGTGGCCGTGCGTCGGGAATGTTGCGACACCCGCCGAGAATGACAGTGCCTCGCCATTTGGACCGAAGGGCAGGATGTAGGCCGCAATTCGTTGCAGGATTGCCCGCGCGTCATCGGGTGTTGTCTCGGGGAAGATAACGCCGAATTCCTCACCACCCAGTCGGGCAGGCATGTCGTATGCGCGCAGGTTGTCGGCAATGCCCTGTGTCGCACGCAGCAGCACGGCATCACCTTCCTGATGTCCAAAGCGGTCATTGACCTGCTTGAAGTTGTCCAGATCGATGATCGCGATCGACACCATGCCGCCGGTCCGTGCGCAGCGCTCAAGCTCGGCCGCGAGCGCGTCCTGGAAGTAGCGGTGGTTGCGGAGGCCGGTCAGTGGGTCGCGCGTGGCACGCTCCTGCTCGGTCAGGAGGCTGGCCTGAAGCTGGCGCTGAAGATTCAGATTCTCCTGTTCGCGCACCTGAAGAGCCCCGGCCATCGCGTTGAAGTCGCGAACCAGATCGGCGATCTCGTCATCACCGGCCGCTGTGTCGTCGTTGGCCCGGGCATCGAGCTCGCCACCGGCAAGTCGGTGCGCCATGTCGCCAAGGTCGTCCAGTCGTCGGATGATGCTTCGCGGGAGCATGATTGCCAGGATTAATGCCACTACGACTGCCAGGGCAAGCATCATGATCATCAGCCACAGCGCTCGCGACACTGCTCGCGTGAGCGTTTCCGCCCCGGCGCGGGCCTCTGTCATCGCCGCATTGACCCAAGCATTGACGGGCAGCTCCACCTGCTCGTCCATCGTCAGAGAGAACTTCTCGCGCGCTGCGGCCCGACCGGCCGGATTGTTGGCGCTTGCGTCAACTTCCTTGATCAAGGTGGTTGCCGCTGTGTCGGACGTGTCAATCGCAGTCCGCCAATCCTGGAGTTGTCGCTCGTCACTGATCACAATGACGTTCAGCCCGCTTACCTCCACGTCAAATTTGGGATCTTTGACCGCCATGCGATTCCTGATCCGGGCCAGTGAAGCAATTGACTCCCGCAGTTCAGCCTTGTTTTGTGGAGTGGGGACCGCGGCGTAGTCCAGCCCATGCTGGCGGAGCTGGCCGAATTCCTCCTGCACGATTCTGAGGTTCGCGGCACGCTGGCCGGCGCGCCCGAAGTCGACTGCCTTGTTGCCCACGTTGTTCAGCACGAGGTACGAGCCGGGGATCGACAGCAGCATGACGCCAATGATCGACCCGAACGCCACCGTCAGACGGCGGCGAAGACCGGGTCGCCGGATTGCATCCATGTTCGCTGAGATCCTCATCGAACGGTGCACCGGATATATGTCGTGAAATGGACGTTGTTCATGGGCATCGCACGCAGCATCGGCCACGGACGTGGTTTTCCAGGCACGTCATCGGTGAGAGTGCGCCCGGACTTGAACACCAGAGCATGTGAACGTGAGTGCACGTGATACGGTCGCGGGCACGATGTGTCCGCCCGATTCGAACGGCCCCGGGGATGCCGGCAGTTCCCGCGGTATCAGCAATGACCCCGGGTTTCTGGCCAGCGCAGTCCGCGCAGGCAATCGTCGTGCGCTTGCCCGCTCGATTTCGCTGGTGGAGGACGATCGTCCCGAAGGGCACGAGGTGGTGCGACTGCTCTATCCCGAGACTGGCCGCGCCTCGATCACAGGATTCACGGGAGCACCGGGCGTAGGAAAGAGCAGTCTGATCGCAGCAAGCGTGGCACACCTGCGCGCGGAGGGTGCCGACCGCCAGATCGGCGTGGTCAGTGTTGACCCGTCCAGCCCGTTCACCCACGGCGCGCTACTGGGTGACCGGATTCGACTGGGTGAGCACTTTCTAGATCGGGGAGTCTTTATTCGCTCGATGGGAACTCGAGGGCATCTGGGTGGACTGGCTGAGTCCAGTCTGCAGGTGGCGCTGCTGTTTGATGCGTTCGGCATGGACGAGGTGCTGATCGAGACCGTTGGCGTAGGGCAAAGTGAAGTCGAGGTCGTTCGCATCGCCGACACGGTGATTCTTGTGCTGATGCCCGGATCCGGAGACTCCGTACAGGCGCTGAAGGCCGGCATCATGGAGATCCCCGATATCGTGGTGATCAACAAGGCAGATCACCCGCACGCCCGCGAGTTGCACCAGCACGTGCGATCAATTCTCAATCTCGGCGGCCGATCGCGAATGGTCGGGCACGATTCCGATGCACCGGCGGCGCCGCATGATGAGTGGCGCGTGCCGATCGTCGAAACACAGGCGAACACGGGCATCGGTGTTCCCGAGTTGTGGACCCGTGTGGCTGAGCACCGCAGCTGGCTGGTCGAGGCGGGGCGGCTCGAGGCCCGACGACGCGAAAATCTCTCTGCCGAGATCTTTTCACTGGCTGCAGGACGGGCGCTTGATCGTGTCAGGAACCGGGCAATGGCCGACCCGAGACTCGCTGCACTGCTGGAGCGCGTTCACGATCGCGAGCTTGACCCATTGAGCTGTGTCGTCGAGCTCTACCGGGAAGTCTTCTCCCACGATCAGCTAAATGGTGCAGCACGGAGCACACCGAGCGGAGCCCACGATGGCTGACAAGGTGCCCGGCGTCGGTATTGAGGAGATTCGTGCGGCGGCGACGCGGATCGGCTG
>CAYNNW010000042.1:0-10317 GCA_964398435.1 uncultured Gaiellales bacterium
CGGAATCCAGGCGCGCCAGGCGATGCGCGAGCTTCCCGCACGGCTGATGCTGACAAGCGACGGTTCGCTGACCGAAACAGCCAGTCGAAGTCGCAGTCGTTTGCGGCTGCGAACACGAAAACGAGCTCGACGTGGTGCTGACGCGTTTGGAACGGTTGTATCGACCTTGAGTGGCGTGGTGATGGTGTTGGTCGGGGCGCCGCCTGTCGAGCCCGCCAGCATCAATCGATACGTGCCGTCTGCAAGCGGACGACCATGGTCGTCATTGCCGTCGATCTGAAGTGTTGTACGGCCACGTCTGGCAGTTCCTCGAAAAACATTGCGCACGACCCGCCCATCGGCTGCCACGATCGCGACCGACAGTCGCCCCCGCCGTGTCAGCGTGACGCTGGCCCGTGATCGTCGCCGGCCGGATGCGCGCGCAATGATGCCGTTCGACAGGCGCAGGTTGGTCACGCTGAGCCGAGGCATCATGATCGTGACGATCTGCTGCGAGCTCGACAGTGTCGAGGTGGCTGCCGTGCCACGAGAGGTTCGTGTTGGCGCGTGACTTGTGATGTCGATGACGTAGGTACCGCTGCCCAGTCGTTGCCCATTCCGGTCGAGTCCGTCCCACCAGATCCGGTGCGTCCCCGGGCCACGGCGCGAACGTGCAAGCAGATGTCGAACCGTGCGCCCCGCGCCACCCTGCACGCGAAGGCGAATGCGGACGTCAACGACTCGGGTGGTCGACTGCGACCAGGAAATCATCGTCGAGTCGGTTTCACCATCCCATACCGGGACAAAAGCCTGTGGCGAGGGCGGTGCCTGACGCAGCGGCTCGGCTCCGACTGCGGGAGCGATCGCACCAATTCCCAGGGCGACGCAGCAGACTGCGACCAGACGCGCTCGCCAGCTCGGCAACCTGAATCCAGCTGCAACATCCTGTGCACGCACGTCCGCTTCCCTGCTCTCGAACCACCGACCGCACCATTGGTCGTACTGGTGCAATCGGTCGCCAAACCCTCAAGCTGTAGTCGAGGTTTAGGAAATCGGACAAATGGCAAATATGCGCAATCAGGCGCTGCCTACTCCTCGGCGCGCTGCTTGAGCCCTTCGAGTGCCGAGTTGATGATCGACTTTTCGGCCTGCCGAACGAGCATTCCCGGAACGCGGAAGCCCAGGTCGATCGTCAGGTCGTAGGTCACGGTCGTCAATTCATCGTCGTCGCTGGCAAAGGTGTAGGCGCCATCGATCTGCTTGAGATCGCCTCCCTCAGAGACCCATGCCATCCGCTCGGGGTACTCGTACTCGTAGCTGAGAAAGTACTCCAGCTTGCGGATCTTGGCGTCCACGAGCATCCGCGCCCTGAGCGGAAAGCCGTCGTCATCGGTCTCGAGGATCTCGGCCTCCTCCATCCCGTCGATCCATTCGGGATACGCCTCAATATCGGTGACGATCTCGAACAGCTCGGCGGGGCTGGCTTCAATGTCAATGGTTGCGGAACGCGAGTAGTCGGCCATGCCCGCGAATATACCCGCCGGCTCGGCGGCCACACCCATCCACCTACAGGCTGTCCAGTGGGACGCATGCCGCGACATCACCCGCGACCAGGCCTGCTGGTCGCGAGGGGTCCAGGACCTGCCAACCGGCGGCACTGACGGTTGCCGCCCGATCCTCGATCGACAGGCCGGCAGAGGCGAGCACTGCCGGTGCAGCTGTCAGTAGCGACGCCGACCCGGCGAGGCGGCCTTCATTGTCACGAAGCACGCTGCCGTCACCGGTTACCGTGAGCCCCGCCCAATCGTGCTGACCAGCGGGAAGGCCTGCATACGGCGATGCGTCGCTGATTGCGACAACGCCACCGCGTGCAGCGTGATGGGCGAAGGCCAGCATGTGTGGCGCAACGTGGTACCCGTCACAGATCAGTTCACAGCGCACTCGTTCGTCGAGCAGGCATGCGACCGCGACACCTCCCTCGCGGTGATGGATCGGCCGCATCGCATTGAACAGGTGTGTGGCGACCGTTGCGCCGGCATCGATTGCAGCACGGGTCTGCTGCCACGTCGCATCAGTATGGGCAATCGAAACGATGATCCCGCGGCTGCACAGATGATCGATCAACTCCAGCGCACGGGGGAGTTCAGGCGCAACGTCGATCATTCGAAGCTGCCCCTGCCCCGCTGCAATCACCTCGTCGGCAAGTCCAATATCCGGTGGATGAAACGTCTCGGGGGGCCAGACTCCGGCGCGCTGTGGGCTGACGAACAGCCCTTCAATGCGGAGCCCGTGGCAGCGTGCCGCGCCCGCGCACGCCTGCGCGGCCTGCTCAATCTGTTCAACGATCCCTGCCGGGGGACGCGAGGGAACCGGTAGCGTTGCAAGAAAGCCATACGGCGACTGCGAGCCGTCAAGGCCGCGCCAGCCGGCGGTGTGCAATGCGGTGTCCAGTGCTGTGCACAGGTCGTGGATGTCCCCACGTGGAGGTACCGTAATGCCTCCTCCACCGTGCAGATGGATGTCCAGTGGCGCCGGAACGATCGCAACATCGTTGGGGAGGTTCACCAGCATCTCGGCGGGGTCACCTGCTCCCAGGGGGATGCCGGACTGGTCGATCGCCGTCAGCCGGCCCGACTGAACCGTCACCGTTGCGGGTACGAGCCGCCCGTGCAGCAGCGTGTGTTCGCAGTAGTAGCGGGCGGCGGCGTCAGCGCCGTCGCCGGATGTTGAATGGTGGCCCACGTTCTGCACGATAGCAGCGGCAAAGGTGGCATTGGATGACAGTTCGGATTGCGGTACTTGGCGCAGGCCTGATGGGATCGCAGCACGCCTCGACACTCGCAGCGATGGACGCGGCCGGGTTGGTCGATTTCGTTGGCGTCGCTGCACTTGACCAGGGACAGGCGGAGGCCCTGGCATCCCGGCACAACGTTCGTTGTTTTGATGGCGTTCCGGTGGTCCTTGCGTCCGCCGATGAGGTCGATGCCGTGGTCATTGCCACACCGACCGATACCCACGCCGATCTGGCCTGCGCGGCGTTCGAACGCGGCCTTCATGCGTTTGTGGAAAAGCCGATTGCCCGTAGCATCGGCGATGCGCGGCGAATCGTCGGTGCCGCGAAGGCAACCGGACGGGTGCTGCAGGTCGGCCACGTCATCCGCTACTTCGACGACTACCGTCGAATTCACGATCTCGTGACCAGCGGAGCCATTGGAACACCCGCGGTCGCAACCTTTGGTCGCCGCTGCCAGCAGCCCGATTGGGCGCCAGATCGCTGGCACGTGACCGGCCGGCGCAGTGGCGGCGTTGCTGTTGACATGATGATTCACGACGTCGATCTGGTCCGCTGGATGTTTGGTGAGCCCAGCAAGGTGATGGCACGGACGCTTGGACCGGACCGCTGGGGTGGCCTCGACTACGCGCTGGCGACGCTGGAGATTGATGGCGGCCCCATCTGTCATCTGCACGCCAGCTGGGCCGAGCCCAGCGGGTTCTCGCAGATGGCTGAAGTGTGCGGCTCGGGCGGCATGATCAGCTATGACTCGCGACGGCCCGGTGAAGTTGACGTTGCCGTGCATGCTGCTGCTGCCGACGCTGCCGTGACTGCATTGCCCGCTCCGCCGCCAGGACCCGGCGATCCATTCTGGCGCCAGATGTCCGACTTTGCCCAGGCCGCTGCCGGCGGTCCGGCACCACCTGCAGATGGTGAATGGGCACTGCGATCGCTGGCAATTGCGCTGGCGATGGTTGATTCGTCTGACGCCCGCGAGCCGGCCGAAACCACGATGCTGGGGGTGGGAATATGAGTTCGGATGCCACTGGATCTGGTCGGGATTCGCTGCATATCGGCGTGCTGGGCACTCGCCACGTACATGCCGAGGGGATGGCTCGCGCACTTGCGACAGCCGGCCATCAGGTTGCAGCGGTCTGGGACGAGTCGGCAGAGGCCCGTTCAGCCTGGGAGCGCCACGGCATCGGGCAGCTCGTTGCTGACCGGGATGCACTGCTCGCCGCAGTGGATGCAGTTGTCGTGGCGGGGACGAATCGCGAGCGTGTGGACGATGTATGTGCCTGCGTCGAGGCCGGTCTACCCGTGCTCGCCGAGAAGCCGGTTGCGATGAACGCCGAGGGCGCCGATCAGTTGCGTCGAACTCCGGATGCCGAGCGGCTGGTTGCGGTTGCGTTGCCGATCCGCTACTCCGAAGCGCTTCGCCGCGCGCGAGCTGCCATCGCATCGGGAGCGATCGGACAGCCCCTGGCTGCACGTGGAACCAACCATGGACAGTTTCCCGGGGGCTGGTTCGGCGATCGCGCCGAGGCCGGCGGTGGTGCACTGATGGATCACACCGTGCATGTTGCAGACGGCCTCTGCTGGCTGCTCAATGACACCATCAGCCACGTCTGGGCCAGTGCGGCACAGCGGATGCATGCCGAGATTGATGTCGAGGACTGCGCCATCGTGATGGCGGACTTCAGCGGCGGGCCCTTTGCGAGTATTGATGCGAGCTGGTCGCGACCGGCAAGCTTTCATACCTGGGGCGATGTCTGGATCGAGATTGCCGGCAGCGAGGGGCGAATCATCATCGATCCAATGGCGCGGCACGTCGACCTGTATGACGACAGTGCCGGCCGCCTTCGCACAATTGGCTTCGGTGACGACATGACCGCAGCAATGTTGGAATCCTTCGCGGCCTGGGCCACGCAGATCGCATCAGCCGGCAGTCATGAAGTCGCGTTCAACGCGGACCCGCAGGATCTCAGCGACATGGTGGCCCCGGTATCCCTTGCCGAGGGACTTCATGCCACAGACGTCGTGCTTGCTGCCTACGATTCGGTCGCAAGTGGCGAGCGGCGTGCCGTGGGGACGGCAGTACCAGCAGCCGGATCGGCAGCCACCGACGGTCGGTAGCCGTTCGTTATCGGCATCCGTCGATCGCGTCCAAAAGCGCGGGAAGTAACGCGGATTCCCGGAGGCGCCTGCCTGCGCTTGTACTCGGCCAGGTCAACCAGTCGGGCAATTCGCTGAACGACATCCGGATGCCCATGCTCGGCCGCTACATCAGCGGGATCGGCATCATCCTCGATCAGCTGCTCGAGCATCGCATCGAGTAGATCGTACGGGGGCAGCGAGTCCGAATCGCGTTGATCGTCACGAAGTTCCGCCGACGGTGGGCGATCAAGAATTCCCTGGGGAATCGGTTGCGGACGCCCGGCGAGCCGCGCCTGCTCATTCCACCACTCGCTGAGCCGCTGGACGATGGTCTTGGGCAGATCCTTGATCGGTGCAAAGCCTCCGGCCATGTCACCGTATAGCGTCATGTACCCGACGCTGGCCTCGCTCTTGTTCCCGGTGGTCAGCAGCAACTGGCCCTCGGCGTTCGATACGGCCATCAGCAGGGTTCCACGGATTCGTGCCTGCAGGTTCTCATCGGGAAGGCCGTCAACGGCACCCTGCCCCAACTGTGACTCGAGGGCTGCACGGAACGCGTCGTGCATTGGAGACACCGGCAGCTCGAGCAGACGAACGCCCAGCGTCTCGGCCATTGCCCGTGCGTCGGCGAGTGTTTCCTCACTCGTATATCGCGATGGCATCGTGACGGCCGTGACTGCCGACGCATCGAGAGCGTCGACCGCAAGTGCCAGAACCAGCGCACTGTCGATACCGCCTGACAAGCCCAGGACAACCGAGCGGAAGCCGTTCTTGTCGACGTAGTCCTTCAGTCCGCACGTCAGGGCTCGCCACAGCTCGTGGTCCCGGTCCAGGGGTTCGGCCGCTGCGCCGTCCGGTGCGGCTGATCGCGCCTCCGGTGCAGCTGACGACGCCTCCGGTGCAGCGGGCGGCGGTGCAGGCGCACGAGTTGACGTCGCCGGCATCGGAACAATCCGAACCTCGTCAAGTCGAGAAGCGGCATCCCGATGACGGGTATCGCGCAGTCGTGCTGCCCGCACTGCATCAAGGTCAAGATCGACGATCAATACGTCCTCGCGGAACTGCTCACCGCGAGCGATCATCTGACCGCGGTGGTCGACGACCAGCGAGTGTCCATCGAATACCAGCTCGTCCTGCCCGCCGACCAGGTTGCACAGCGCTACGATTGCCACGTTGTCGATCGCGCGCGTGGTCAGCATCTGCTCGCGCGTGTGCCCGCGCCCCATGCGCCAGGGTGAAGCAGAGAGGTTGACGATCACCTCAGCGCCGGCAGCAGCCTCCGTTGATGCCGGACCGGCGCTCTGCCAGATGTCCTCGCAGACGGTCACGCCAACGCGTCCGAAATCGAACTCCAGGACGACAGGTTCACGGCCGGCCCGGAAGTAACGGTGCTCATCGAACACTGCGTAGTTGGGAAGAAAGTGCTTGTCGTAGCGGGCGTGTATCTGGCCGTCAACGCAGACGACGGCGGAGTTCATCACGTCGATATCGCGGACGGGCGATCCGACGATTGCGGGCAGCGGCGCCTGGCGGGCGACATCTGCCAATCCCGTTGCGCAGTCGCGAAGGAAATGTTCCTTGAGCAGCAGATCTTCAGCCGGGTAGCCGGCGATCGCCTGCTCGGGAAGGACGGCCAGATCTGCACCCGAGGATGCAGCCCGGTCGAGCGCGTGAAGGATGCGGTCGATGTTGCCGCGGACATCGCCGACGCGAAGGTTGATTTGGCAGAGCGCAAGCCTCATTGCGCCTACGATACCTGCCGGGCGGGTCAATCGATACACTGCCGCCCGGGGAGACCACCACCAGACGAGGGAATGAGATCTGATGCATCGCGGAGTTGGAGTAGTCGAGGGGCGCCACGCAGGTCGAGTTGCGATCGTGACGGGTGCAAGTCGGGGAATCGGGCGCGAGGTGGCGATTCGACTCGCTGCCGAAGGTGCCTCGGTGGTCGTTGCAGCGAAGTCCGAATCCGGCAGCGATCGCCTTCCGGGGTCGATCCACGAGACGGTTGCTGCCATCGAGCAGGCTGGTGGCCAGGGGCTCGCGATCAAGGTCGACGTTCGTGACGATGATCAGGTCAAGGGCATGGTCGACGCTGCGGTTGATCGCTTCGGCAAGCTCGACATCCTGTTCAACAATGCCGGTGCCATTCACCTTGCGGATGTTGCTGACACGCCCGCCAAGCGGTTCGATCTGGTGGTTGGCGTCAACGTTCGCGCGGCATTTCTGGCGAGCCACCACGCGCTGCCCCACATGGTCGCAAACGGCTGGGGGCACATTCTGATGTTCTCCCCCGAGCTGCACGTCGAGCCCAGCCCGCACATGGCGGCGTACATGATCTCGAAGCTCGGCATGACCCGTACTGCGTTGGCCATTGCCGAAGAGCATCGCGACAACAACGTTGCTGCCAACAGCATCTGGCCGGTGACGATGATCGAAAGCTATGCAACGATCAATCACGGTATGGGTGATGAGACCCAGTGGCGCACGCCGGAGATCATCTGCGATGCAGTCAGTGACCTGTTCGCACGTGAGCCGCGCTCGTGTACCGGCCGACAGCTCACCGACGAGCAGATCCTTCGTGAGGCCGGAATCACGGACTTCGATCAGTACTGGAAGCTGGGTGCTCCGCCCGAGCAGCCCGTTCTGCTGGTCGGTCCGGATGCACCGCTTCGCTGACTCCACTGCCACGCAGGTGACTGTGGGTGCCATCACAGCCTGACCCAAACGGGCCATCTGAATACCACGACTGCTGTGTGGCACGGAGATGTGCCCCTACAGTTGCCCCAGGCCGAAGCAAGCGGTCGTACGGGAACACCAAACACGGGAATTCAGATGATCGTCACACACGTGGCTGGCAGTGCTCGCCCGAGCGCCCAGCCTCAGCCCCTCCCCACCAATCTGCCACCGGCTCCGCCGATCGAGCGGGCTCCACGGGCACCGCTTTCTGGCGTAATCGTTGCACGCTACGACGACGCTTCGGGCCCCGATTGGGTCGATCTGAAGGTTCGCGGTCGCAACCTTTTCCGGGGAATCGACGGCATCGAGCCATCGCTCTACCCCTCGCGCGTGACGGGGTCATTCGAGGCGGCAGTCAGCGCTGCACAGTCGATTGCCAGCAACTACTCCAGCATGTCCGTTGCATCCGATGGCCCCGCTGCAGTGGGCGTTATCCAGGGCCGCAAGGGCGTCTGGTACCTCGCGCCACTGATGTCGAAAGAGCACGTTCTCGGCATGCTGCGTGAGGAGCCGGAGCAGGTGTCGGGCGCGACGGTTGAGCCCTGGGACGGACCCGAAGCGTACATCCCGGTTCGAGCTGAGCATCCTCGACTGAAGGCGCTGGTCGGATCAGAGTTGTGGGTCGACTTTCGGACTCCGCCCTCAGCCTGACTGGGTTCGGATATCGGCCAGCTCCACGTGCCACGGTTCGTGAGCCATGGGGAAGACCAGGCCGTACTTTGGTGCCAGCTGATGCGCCAGCGCCAGATCGCCACCCAGGTCTGCGGCGTACCCGCGTTGATGGTTTGAGCATCCGGGTGGTGCAACCCACTTGCTGGCACCGTCGAATCCGTACTTTCGCTTTGCCTGCTTCCACAGCCGGAACTGCTCGTCGTACGAGCGCCAGCCATCATTCACGGTAATCCGACTGCCACGCGAGCGTGCGTCGCGCCGCATTCGTTGCAGACGCCGAGCAAATCGAGCGTTGAGGCCACCCGGCAGTCGATAGACCTGCTGCATGCCAAGCAGCGGATAGCTGGTATCGGTGATCTTTCGAACGTACTCGCGCGTTTCCGGGTACGGAGGCACTCCCCCATACTGTTCGACAGCCCCGGGGCCAGCGTTGTAGGCGGCGAGTGCCACCGAGTAGCTGCCATAGTGCCGCTCGTAGCGGGCCATCTTGCGCGCTGCCACGCGCAGCGCGTGGTTCGGGTTGTACGGATCCACGTGCCACGAGCGCGCCGTACCGGGCATGATCTGGGCAATACCCATTGCTCCGGCGCCGCTTCGCGCACATGGTTGAAATCCTGACTCGGCAGCGATCTGGCGTACGAACAGTTCGGGGCGCCTGATGCCGGCAAGCTTGGCCTCTCGCAGCGCAACTTTGCGGAAGTCGCGCCGGTACGGTTTTGGTGGATCGTGCCGACGTGCTGGTGAGCCGCGTCGCCCGGCGGCAGCAGGATTGGGCGGTGTGGTGCCCGTTTCTGCGTTGACCGCCGGCGAGGTCGGACGCGAGGGTGTTGAAATCGGTGGGAGCTCGCCGGGATCGGCGATGATCTCGAGCTGCGTATCCGCGCGCAGTTGCGCGCGCAGCCGGTCCTCACTGAACTTCTCGGCCGGTCGCTGATCAGCGCGGCCAGGAACCCCACCCCAGGCAAGCACGGCAAACAGTGCCATCAATACGACCGCCGCGACACCTGGACGCCAGTGATGGTGCCGATGGTGATGGTGCCCGTGTGGCAAGTGCAGCCGGGACGTCAACCGTTCGTGCTCGTGCAGATGCAGCCAGCGGGACGGGCCGCTCGTGTCGTGCGGCCTCCCCTGGCGCTCAGCGGGTGAGTGAGTGTCGCGCAGCTGCGTCACAGACACGCCCTACGGCTGTCGACCGTGCAGTGCAAGGAGAATATCCACGAGTGGTGCTGACACAAGAAGCACCGTGACCGCAAATGCCAGCATCAGGAAGACCAGTTCATATGCGCTTCGATGGTGTCGGGCCTGTGCAGCTGCCAGCAGTCGCGCACGGACCACCTCGCGGGTCAACGTGTGGAGCGGCAGGTGCGATGTGGTATCAGCAAGGTCCGCTTCTGCCGTGGCGAGTGGAGCTACAGAGTTGGCAGCGACAGTGTCAGTCTGTGCTGCGACTGCCGCCGATCCGGTTGCTGTGGCAACGACCTGTGTTACATCAGCAGATTCGTGTGCAACTGCATGTGCCTCAAACGCGGTCTCGGGCTGATGCAGCAACGTACCGTCCGGAGTGGAACCGGCCTGGACCGCCTGCACATCGGGCTCGGCGGTCGTCTGCGACGCCTGTTCGGGATGAGCCTGTCGCTGCGCCCGCCCCGATGAGGCTGCCCTCATGCGCTCGAGCACGTTATCGAGACTGGGGGGCGGTGGAAACTCCAGTCGACCTGATGGCCCTGCTAGCCGACCCGGCGCGTTGAACCGCAGCCCCTGGTCGGCGTGTTCGGAGTTCTGTGTGGTGACGGCGTCACGGTGTGCTTCAGCGATACCCATGGATCCAAGGTATGACGCCGATTTCGAACCGTCAACGAATTGACGAGAATCTGTCAGGTGCCCTGCAGGCCAGGCCGTCGACCGTTCCCGCGGAGCAGACGGCTGATCCGATCCCGGAGTCGTCGAGCCGTGATGATGGGCCGGTTGCCGATCACTCCACCACGTCGGGCAGGCTG
>CAYNNW010000043.1:0-1918 GCA_964398435.1 uncultured Gaiellales bacterium
GACGTGCGATCCACTTCGCGCCGATCACGATTCCAGCACCAACGGCGCCGCCGACCAGCGCGCCACCGAGCCCGCCGAAGTAACCGCCGATGGGGAACAGTGGCATGGTCGCTGCACCGCCAATGAGCGCACCCGCAGTAGCGGCAGGAACTCCCACAATTGCGGCGCCCACCTGCTCGTCGGTCATGCGCTCGCCAGCGATCATCTGTACGCCGTCAGGTAGCAGCACCTTCTGACCGTTCTTGGCTCCCGATGCGTCGGCTGGCTTAGGTGCGGGCGGTGCTGATTCGGGTGCCTTGGCTGCAGCAGCGTGGCCGACGGTCTTGCCTGGGATGGTAGTCATGTTTCCTCCTCGATTGGTGTGCTGTAAGCACGTGGCTTACTCACCGGTTGGGGGAAACCAGCAGTGGTCACGACAGTCGTCGAACCATGTGCAGCATGCGACCAATCGCCCAAGAGCGCTGTTCCCAACGGAACCTTCGGGTGGGCCTGGTCGGATGAAGCGACTTAACGGACCGCGACGCGCTCAGCCCCGATTGATGCGGGCGAGCCGAAGCGAGTCAGAATGTCGGGGAGTGCAATCGAGCCGTCTTCCTGCTGCCCGTTCTCGATTAGTGCGACCAGCATCCGGCCAATAGCGATCGCTGTTCCGTTGAGCGTGTGAACGGGCTCGACCTGCTTGTCGCGACGCACGCGGGCCTTGAGTCGCCGCGCCTGGTAGTCCGTGCAGTTTGAGCACGAGGTCAGCTCGCGAAAACGGCCTTGCCCGGGCAGCCAGACCTCGTTGTCGAACTTGCGCGCAGCCGAGGACCCCAGGTCGCCTGCAGCGATATCCACTACCTGGTAGTGCAGTCCCAACCCCCCAAGAATTGCTTCCTCCTGGGCGAGGATGTACTCGTGTTCAGCGCGCGACACCGCAGGGTCGGGCTCAACAAAGCTGAACATCTCAACTTTGTCGAATTGATGAACGCGGAATATCCCGCGCGTGTCCTTGCCCGCAGAACCAGCCTCACGGCGAAAGCACGGGCTGACGCCTGCGTAGCGGATTGGCAACTGTTCGAGTTCGAGGATTTCATCGGCATGCAGTGCCGCCAGCGGCACTTCGCTGGTGCCGACCAGGAACAGGTCGTGATTGTCCTCAGGGATTCGATAGATCTGAGCCTTGTCGGCGGGGAAGAAACCTGTGCCCCACATCGCTTCTTCGCGCACCAATACCGGCGGCACCACGGGCTGAAATCCTGCAGTGCCCAAATGATCCAGCGCGTACTGCACCAGGGCGAATTGAACCCGAACCAGATCCCCCATCAGGTAGGCAAATCGACTTCCGCTGGTGCGCGCACCGCGCTCCATGTCGATCAGACCCAGTTCGCTTGCCAGATCCAGGTGGTCGCGAGCTTCGAAATCAAATGCAGGTGCATTGCCAACGGTGCGCAGTACGGTACCGTCATCTTCGCCGCCAATGGGCGCTTCTGCTTCGACAATGTTGGGGATCGCCTGCATTGCGGCGTCCAGCTGCTGCTGCACCTCGTCGACCTTCGATTCGAACACCTTCAACTCGTCACCCAACGCTGACACCGCAGCCATCTCGGCGGTGGCGTCCTCGCCGCGGGCCTTGGCTGCCCCGATCTCCTTGCTGGCGGAATTTCGCTTAGCGCGCAGCGCCTCGGCATCGGTGACAAGCGCGCGGCGCTGACGATCCAGCTCGATCACACTGTCCAGGCTGGGGTCGAGGCCGCGACGACGTTGTGACTCGGCGATGATCTCGGGTGTGGATCTGAGGAGGCGAATGTCGAGCATGGTGCGACAAGCCTACCCGTACGAGCCGCGCGGAAACGGAAGCGTATGACGCACAACGCGCGCGGGAAGAGCTTGGGGGTCTGCGCTGGCGTACACCAGGCACAGACCCCCAAGGCTAGCT
>CAYNNW010000043.1:1928-10152 GCA_964398435.1 uncultured Gaiellales bacterium
ACGACCCACAGTGGCCGTCGCGACAGCTGATTCAGATCAGGACTTACGCCCAACCTTTGTCTTGCCCGTCGCAGGCGACGGCTCCAAGCCGGCGATCAGGCTGGCAACGTCGAGCGTGCCGAACGGATTCTGCGGCGCCCACGGCGTGGTGGTCCCCCAGGGACCCGTGCTCCACGTGTCAACTGCACCGGTCAACGACGGCGCCCACGGTGACACCACTGGCTGTGTGACTGGTGAAGCGCTGAACTGTCCTCGTGACACCGGCGAACCATAGGCCCACTGATCGGTGGTCTGCACGAACAGCTGTAGGAGCTCCGGTCGACGCGAGGCGATCTCACGTACGACGCTCGGTGCGATCTGCACGATGGCCTGCACGACCCGCGGCGCAACCTGTGCGATCTGCAGCAGCACGTCAGGGCGCAGCTCAATCGCTCGGATGACCACGTCGGTGTGCTCGCGCACGGCCATCATGATCGCTTCGGGATTGATGCGGGCCAGCTCGACGATGATCTGCGGGTGCAGGACCACGCACTGTCGCAGTACATCGGGCTTGGTGGTCAGCAGCTGGCTGATGACCTCCGGCCGCTGGAGCGCGACGCGAACCAGCACGTGCGGAGCTACCGAGAGCAGCTGCACGACTGATTCCGGAACGGTGGCGGCGGCCTTTGCCAACAGTGTCGGCTCGACAGCGAACAGCTGCACGAGTGCTGCGGGGTTGTAGGTCGCGATCAGCGTGAACAGCTCCGGTGCCACGCGAAGCGGCTTGAGCAGGGCCTCAGGTCGACGCGCAGCCGCGTGTGCGAGCAGCTCGGGACGGGTTGCCACCACCCAGGCAATGACCTCGGGGCGAACGGCGGCGATCTGCGTGAACAGGTCGACCTTGATTCGTGCGATCTCGACGAGCCATTCCGGGCGATTGGCGGCGATTTCGGCAAGCAGTTCCGGGCGGCTCGGAAGCAGCTCGATGACCTGCTCCAGCGACACGCCAGCAAGTGGACTGTAGGCGGGCGCCAAGTGACTCACGCCACCGGTGGGCACGGCGTAACTGGACATTGGCGAGCCATAGCTGGGCACGGGCACGCCGTAGCTGTTCACGGCGCTGGCGTGGAATGGCTGGACCGAGCCGTATGCAGCTGGGGCCGCACCGTACGGCGACTGTGGCAGTGCTTCGAATGAGGTGAATGGGTTCTCGTATGGATGCATGTGTGTGGGTTCCTCCAACACGTCTGTGGTTGTTGATGAGTGCTCGTGGTGCGGATCGCCTGGTTCTCCGCGGGGAGACGACCATCGATCCACGCAGAGCACATACTGGAGGCTATTCGGAACAATACAAGGAGTGCCAGAATTATTCTTTCCGCTATTTCCAATAAATGGAAATCTTTCGGAGTTATGCGCACATTTGCCGGTTTCGTTTTCTGTGAAACGGGAATCGGGCGCGGCTTGAGAGGCAGGCGCGCTGCGCGCACCTGTCCCGCACGACGCGCGTCAGGTACCGCCGTTGGCAGCGCCAGCCACGTACGCCGCAACGTCGACCCGGTCTGATCCATCGACGATTCCCGCCGGCATTCCTCCGCCGCCCCGTCGGATCACCCGCTCGACCTCGCCCCTGGTGGGGCGCAGGCGATCCAGGTTGGGTCCAAATGTCCCTGCCGTCCGGGCGTCGGCGAGTGTGTGGCATGTTCCACAGTTGGCCTTGAATATCCGCCGCCCGGCGTCCACGTCGACTGCGCGGGGCGCATCCTGACCGTCGCCGCCACTCAGGCCGCCGCATCCGGCGACAGTCGTCGCGCAAGCCATCACCAGCAGTGTGTGTCGTGCAGTCCGCCCCACACGTCGGGATGTACCGCCACAGTTGTCAGCGCAAACAGTCACTCGCACGTATGGCGCGCCGGCGGGTGATTCGCGACTATCATCACGCGCATGGCTACGACCTCCTCGGGCGATGCGCCCCCCACCGCCCCGACATTCGACCACAAGATCGACGGGCCGCTTCTCGGCCTGATCCAGAACGAGTTCCCACTGGAGGCTCGGCCGTGGTCAGCATTCGCCGACAAGCTCGGTGTTGATGAGGCGCTGGTCATCGAGCGCATTGCCGCACTACGAGCGGACGGCAAAATCCGCCAGATCAGCGCGATCTTCGATACGCGTCACCTGGGCTACACCTCCAGCCTTGTAGCTGCGCGAGTCGCGCCGGAGCGCGCCGATGAAGCCGCCGCTGTCTTCAGTGCCCACCCCGGGGTCTCGCACAACTACCTGCGCGAGCACGAATTCAATATCTGGTTCACCGTCGCGGTTCCGCCGGACAGTGAGTTGGGCCTCGATCGCACTGTCGAGCTGCTCGGACAGCTCGCGGAGGTGGATTCAATCCGCATGCTGCCGACCCTGAAGCTGTTCAAGATCGGAGTCGACCTTGATGTCACCGGCACCCGCGCAGCGAATGCGCGCAGCGAGCGGCGCAACAAGCCCACAGCGCCTGCACCCGAACCCGCCGCGATCAGCGAGCGCGAGCGCGACGCGATTCGCGCGCTGCAGATGGACCTTCCGGCCACACCACGGCCGTTCCTGGAACTCGCCGAGCGATTCGGCTTCGACGAACTGGACCTGCTCGACGCTGGCCGTCGATTCCTGGCAACGGGCCAGATGCGTCGCTACGCAGCGGTGCTGGCACACCGCAAGGCCGGCTTCACGTTCAACGGTATGGGCGTCTGGGCAGTGCCCGAGGATCGAGTCGAAGAGGTCGGGCGACTTGCCGGGTCATTCGCTGGGGTTTCACACTGTTATCGGCGCCCCACCTATCCTGACTGGCCCTACAACCTGTTCTCGATGACGCACGGGCGCACCCGCGAGGACTGTGAAGCGGTGCTCCGCGCCATCAGCGAAGAGAGCGGGATCAGCGACTACTCGGTGCTGTACTCGATCAAGGAGTACAAGAAGGTTCGGGTCAGCTACTTCACGCCCGAGATCTATGCCTGGGAACAGGTGCACGCGCCGCTCGCGCTGGTCTGACGCAGATCTGTCGCGAAAGCGGCCACTAATCCGGCCACGAGCTGGTCAACAACTCCTTGCCAGTCTGGCAATCCCGTCGTACGTTGGCCTTATGGGTGCCGGCGCGCCACACGTGCGCACCGCGCCACTCACGAGGTAACCGTGGCGGTCAGCAGCTGACCATCACAGGCGAGGGGGAATACTGTGGCAACACAGTCACGAGCACGAATGTTCCACGCAACAGCGCGAGCACTGCACAATGCAGCCGCAGCACGCGAGGATGGCCGCGAGGCAACGGTCGGCCACCAGATCTTCGGTGCCGAGATCGTTGACGTGATTGCACCGGTTGTCGGAAGCGCCCCCAGCGAACACGAGGCAGCGATCGGCATTGCCGATGGCGCACTCGCCGAAGAGTCGCTTGTGTCGTGGGACGCGTACGTCGCACACCTGTCGCACCTCTCGAACGAGTTCCGCTGGGCAGAGAGCAAGTTGATGCAGGCCAGCGAGCGCCTCGTGGAAGCACAGGAGGCCGGGCGCAAGGACCTCGTAGCCCTGGCCTGCATGCGACGCGAGCTCCGAGCCGACTTTGCTGCAGAGCAGAGCTGGTTGGAGCTGCAGCTGAAGGTTCTGTCTGACGCGATTACGGTGCTTTCGCTGCGCGCCGACGAACTGACTGGACTTGTTGAGTCGGGTGTACGAACCGCAAGTCTGCTGGACGAACTCGCCATCGTCCGGGCAGACCTCGCGCTTCGCATCCTTGCTGAACGACAGGTGCATGCGCAGATCGCCCGCATCGAAGACAGCTCGTCGACCCTTGAGTACGAGGTTGCCAACGAGGCCTACAGCCTTGAGGTTACCGGCGAGACGATGCGCGAACTGGCACGCCTCAAGTCCGAACGCACCCGCTCGCGGCGCGCTGCCGTTGCGGCACGCAACGCAGCGCGTGACGCGGTTGCAGAACTGGGCATCGCCAGCAGGCGCGGTGAAGTCACGGCGCTTGCCAGCTTCCTCGCTGCAGCCTGGGAAGGCGACGATCGGTCACGCGCACGTGTTGAAGCCGTTCGGGCAGACCAGATCTCGCACGAGCGCGCAGCACTGCCGGAGGCCGAACGCGCCTGGAAGACTGGCCTGCGCCACCCGGTCAACCTGCTGCGGGCCCGCAAGCTCTCGTCACAGTAGCCCGTACTACGCGGCCAGGCTCATACCTACCACTGGCCAGCGACTGCGGGCGCGGTTGTTGCAATCGATACCGTGTTGTCTGCGGCGCATCTGACGGTCGTTGATCGGGTCCAGGCAGTCTGTACCATTGGATTGGTATTGGTGGATCCCGCTCCCGCGTTCTTGGTCCAGGTCAGGATCGTGTTGTTCGGCGCATTCCACACACCGTTACCTGCGTAGGCGGAACTTGCACTGAATCCTGGGTTGTTGAGAGTCGAGCGGCCGATCTGATAGTTCGCCGTGGTCGTTGCGGCCGTGTACAGATACTTGGTTCCGCCATTGCCCACGTAGATGCTGTTCTTGTTCGTCACGGTCGCAGTCGCGACGGCCTTGCTGAACGTAACCGTGACGGTGTCTCCGCCGTCCAGAGTTCCCGCGACACCGCCGTTTGCGACACCGATGTTGGTGACGCGGAACGAGCTCCAGACGATGGATGGCATGTTGGACCAGACACCATTGCCTCCCGCGCCGATGCCCGGTCTGACCTGGTAGTAGTACGTCGTTCCCAGCACAAGCGCGGTGGCATCCGTATAGGTCACTGCAGCAACATTGTTGGCAACCGCTGTCCACGGTCCTGCAATGTTCGTCGCACGCTGGACGTCGTACGTCGTCGCGGCATTCGATGCAGTCCAATTGAGCACAACTTTGGTGCACGGCTGGGTCAGCGCCAGATCTGTGACGCCACACTGCAACGTGTTGCTGGTAGCGATGGTCGAGGACTCCCAACTCGTCCCGGCAAGCTTTGCCGTAATTCGGTATTGCACGGTCTCATTGTCGTGGTTGGTGGCTGGCTCATTCCAGCTTGTGACGTTGCCGGCATCTTCAACCATGACGACCCAGGCTGCACCGTTGATGCTGCGCTCGACGCGATAGTTGTCGACAGGTGCCGTAGCCGCAGTCCAGCTGACCGCGATCGGATTGCAGCGGGTGCTGGCGCTGGAAATCGTAACCCCACTTGCACCGCCGAGCGAATCAGCGAGGACGCTTGTTCCGGGGTTGAGTTCCTGATCGGTCCAGGACGCGCCCGTAACCGTCAACCCCCCCAACGTTGCAGCAACGGCACAGACCGCCACGAGCAGAACTGCGGCAATCTGTGGCCAACGGCGCGGCGGGCGCGGTGATCCGCGCCGACCGGCATCGGGCTGATCTGTTCGCCGGAACCACTTCATGCAGCGGCCCATTCCTCGTCGCTGTCGACGAGCTCGTCATCCAGTTCATCTGCGTTCGAGCCGCTGTCGCTGCGCCATATCCAGGCGAGGAATTGGAAGAGCAGCACCAGCACCGGAATGATCACCAGAACGAAGCGCCAGGAGCGCTGCTGGGTATGGAGTAGCACCCAACCGACCCCAGGAATGTGCGAGGTCACGCGATAGCCAATCTTGCGGTACTGCACCGCATATGGATCGCGAGTCCTGTTGGCATCGCCCTTTGTACGGAAGACGGGCCGCCCATGCTTCCGCTCGATCTTGACCACACGGTGAGTGACTTTGCGCGAGGGTCGATCGGGCTGCTGGAATGAGATCACATCGCCAACGCGGATCTGCTCGGGCGCCACTGGCTCGACGACGATTACCGAGTACAGCGGGATCGTTGGCTCCATGCTCTTGCCGATCACGACATCCGTCTTGTACTTGGTGACATGCGGCACCCAGACAATCGCAGCCATCAGTACGATGAAGATCCATGTTGCCGAGTACAGAAAGTTCTTGGCCCAGCGAAAAGGCAGTGGCAGGCGCCGTGGCTCGTCGACAGTCGTCGACGGAACGGGTCGCAGCCGGTTCGGTGCAGGTTCGTCGCGCAGCGGGGCCACCGCGCGCTGCCTGACCGGCTCTGCGACCGGCTCTGCGACGGGCTGCACTGCAATGCATAGCTCAGGGCGAGGAGCGTCAGGTGTCGGCGGCGCGACTGGCTCGTGCAGCTGCTCAATGAGCGGAGCCGGATCTGGAGCGCGCAGAAGTCGAATCTGGTCGACGGCATTCGCACGGGAGCGGAGCGGAATCCGGATACTCGGCGAATCAGGGGGTTGTTCGAAATTGCGCTGCAGCTGCCGCACCGCCAACGATCGGGCAAGAGCGGTGGATCCAGCGCCCGGCCGGAGGGGAATGCCGTGGGGGAGATCGAGAGATACGACCTCGACAAGCGAGTGCTCGCCAGGCGAATGGTTGGGGTCGTCTGAGGCTATGGGGACGTGGACCACTCCACTGGAGCCAGCCTGCTGAAGCACGACATCAACCGTGCCTCCCTCATGCTGCCTGCCTGGGCCCATAGCTCCTCGCAACTATCACGCGCGTACGTAGTGAAACGGCCCATCACACGACGGGCCTTGTTGTCCCATCTGCAGATGGGTGCACGGTCGTATCGGCCGTACTGTGACCGGGCCTTGAATCTGGCCAGTGCACATTGACCGAACTGCCAAGTACGGTCGATCAGCGGTGGGGCCATCCGGCCGACCGCCACCGCCCCGCCATTTCGGCAGGGCAGCGCGGCCGGCCGGATGTCACAAACACATCACCGCGGCTGATCAGGAACTGCTATGAGCCGTCCCAGGTCAGGTCGAAGTCGGCGGTCTGCGACTGCGTCGCGTTACCCGCCGTTGCGTCGAAGTCCCAGGCCACCGTGAACGTATGCGCCTCGGCCGCAGCCCAGGTAGCACCACCGGTGCTGTTCTTGATCGACAGGTTGTTGATCGTTGCGCTTCCGTCCCAGGCTCCAGGTCCCGAACACGCGCCTGCCGCGTTGTCCGGGTAGTAGCAGAAGTCCCGGGTGTCGTCGTGCAAGCTCATCTTGAGCTTCCCGCCAAAGCCGGAATCCGTAACGCCACTCTGTGTCAGCGCCACCGCCATCGCCGTGCTTCCCGAGTTGGTGATCACGACCGTGGAGCTGCCACTGTCGCCGGGCTTCACGTTGGATGCCGTGAAGATCGCCGCCGCGTTCTTGCTGTTGGTCATGGCCAGGCTACCTGATGCGACCGAGGTGTTCGGGTTGGTGGTCTGCGCTGTCCACGCCGCCCAGCTGCCGAACATGATCGTCGCCGTGGCCCCGCCGACCGCCAAAAGCGTCAGCGCAGCTTTGCGAGAGAGCACTCCCGCAAGCACTGCGCTCTTCGTTCGATTACTCATTTTGTTTCCCCCATTTGGTGATTGTGTTTGTCTGCTCTGCCCACGCAATGCGTCATGCGTATGTTGCGGACTACTGGACCCCATCCCAAACAAGTCGGAATGACCCCGTCTTCCCCTGATCAGCATTCGGGCTCGTAGAGAGCAGCTGCCAGGAAACCGTGAATGTGTGCGACTCGGATGCCGCCCACTGCGCTCCGCCGCTTGCGTTGGCGATCGCCTGTGTTCCGATGCCGCTCCACGCGCCATATGCGACACATGGGCCGGGATCGTTGTCCGGGAAGTAGCAGTAGTCGCGACCGGCGTCGTACAGCGAAACCCGGAGGCTCGCCTCAATCCCGGTCGCGGAGATGGTGTCCTGAGTCAACGAGACCGTCATGGGAATCGAGCCCGTGTTTCCGACGGTGACCGTGTCGCTCCCCGTATCGCCAGGCTTGACGTTGGTCGCCGTAAACACAGCCGCTGCCGACTTGTCGTTTGACATTGTCAGCGTTCCGGCGGTCACCCCGGAGCCCGGGTTGGTCGATTGCGACGTCCACGAGGCATACGAACCAACGACCGTTGTGCCGGTGGCAAGGCCAATGCCCAGCACTGTCAGGAACATGCGCAGTCGCGACCGACGACGACGACCACGGGGCGTTCGGACTGCGTGGCGTGGTCGAGATGCGTGAAACGAAATTGCCTCAACGACCCCAGTCGGGTCGACAGCGATATCAACGGCCTCGACGATGCCGCCGGGCTTCGTCACCGCTACCTCGGCGGACGAACCCAGCGTAGCACCGGCGCCTGCGCCTATACGTATGCGCGCTGCTGCGCGTGCAGCATCACCTGCGCCCGGTGTGAACGGAAGCGATGTAGGCGAGCTCGTTGCTCGCGGTCCCCTATTTGCCGTCAGTCGTCCCATG
>CAYNNW010000044.1:0-10065 GCA_964398435.1 uncultured Gaiellales bacterium
CGGTCTTCCGCTGCGAGCGGTGTGCCGGTGGGGCTGAACCCATCCAGGCACGCCTGATAGTCGAGCATGATCTGCGGATCCATGATGCCCTTGTCGATTGCGTCCGATTCCGAGGCTGACAAGGGGATCCCGTATGAGGATCCTGGCCACTCATTGTTGGTGATCGCGTCGGCGTCCAGCTCGTGACCGTCGGCTTGATCGGTGAAGAAGCCGCGGCCTCTGATCGCGTCCGCAATTCCCTGTAGTCCCGATCCAACAGCCGCTCCCGCATGGGCGCCGATTACCGTTCCAGCCACAACGGCTCCGAGCATCGTCAGCGGTGCCACGCCCCCCTTCGGAGCATACTTCGCGAATCCGACAGCGCCGAGTCCGAAGCCAGTGGCAGCTCCGGAGATCGTGGCAGCCTGGTCGACAGGCGACGACCCGTCAATTCCACGGAATGCGCCCAGCACGGCGACTGCAGCAACACTGGTTCCGGCTGCGACCGCAGCAATTCGTCCGGCATTCATGGTGGTACCCCCCGATAGATCGTTTCTCCCTCGAAACGCCGCGGTACCCCTCCATGGCGATGCCTGCCTATCGGTAACGTCGACACGGCTGTTCCACCTCACCAGGCGAAGGTAGGTATCTGCCGCTCAGCCGACGCGCGGACGCACTGTGAAACCCAGCTGGTCATCGATGTCGATAACGAGGCGTTACGGGAATGTACGGGAAGCGGGACTTCAGTGGGACCTCAGGCGCGAGGAGCGATGCTGGCTGCAGGCATTTTGGGTGCTGCCGGCGCAATTGGAGCTGGAATCGGAGCCGGCGGAGAGCGTCGGAAGATGTCTGACGGCGAGATCGTGTCAAACACATGACGGGTTCCGAAGGCGAAACAAAGCCGCCGGGATGGTCGCGGGTGCCGGAGTGGCCGAGCTGGGTTTCAAGATTCCCAAGTGGGCGCCAGGAAATCAGTGGATCCGGTTCACAATGGGCGGTGCAGCCACAGGGATGCTTGCAGTTGGAGTCGCATATGCCGGATACGCCCTGATGACATCTGACAGATTACACATGCCGGATGTCAGCGTCCGCAGCGGCTAGTCGACGCCGGATCAGCCGACGCGCGGGCCAAATGTCAGCAGCCACAGCAGCCAAAGCATGGCTGCCATCATTGCCACCAGGATCAGCGGTCGGTGCAGCTTGCGTGGCGGTGGTGGTGACGACAGCCGCTCTTCCCACATCGCAACGCGGCGGGCAAAGCGCTCCTGACGACGCGATGCGCGTGACTGTCGATGTGCGATGCGCTCACCTGGCGTGGCCGAATCGCTCGCTCGCTCGGATGGCGTCGATGGCGGCATTGTTGCGGTCATAAGCCTTCCTCCAGTCGGGCTGCCGAACGGTCAGGAAGGTGGGCAGCACGTACACCGGCCTGCGCTCGGGCGATGTCGTACGGTACTCGATGGAAGGCCACCGAGGTCGCGGTCACCGCGGCCCAGGCGGCTCGGGGATCGCCGTCCCTCGGCTGCCCGACCGACCCGGGATTGACCACGTGTCGGCCGCTGGAAAGATCGATTGCGACGCCGTCACCAGTCAGACCACCATGGACGGGCCCACCTTCGAGCTGCTGCGTCCAGACAAGCTGCATGTGGCTGTGACCAACCAGCGAGCGATTCTGCCGCTGCAGTGCAAAGTGGCGCGTCGCCGACCCGGCATCCTTGACGTAGTCCCAGACGGGATCGGTTGCGGCGGCGTGATACAGCTCCCAGCCGTCGTCCAGCAGAAACGCATGTGGAGACAGCGTCGCCAGCCAGTCTCGAACGGTTGCATCGATCGTCTCGATTGCGTGCCGGACTCCGGCACCCGCTGTCCCGGCAAATGTTCTCGGATCGATGTCACCCCGCACGGCGAGATCGTGATTGCCGGCCAGAACCACCTCGCAGCGATCGCGGATGATCAGTGCACACTCCTGCGCCCATGGCCCATAACCCAGCGTGTCGCCCAGGCACCAGATCCGGCGAATCCCGTGCTGCTCGACATCGGCCAGCACAGCCTCGAGTGCAGGGAGATTCGCGTGCACGTCGCTGATGACGGCAACGGTTTCGGATTCAGCATGCATATCGCTCGCCATCGACCGCCAGATCAGCGTTCGTCGGTCTCCGGAAGGTTCTTGATTCCCTCGCGGGTCACCCACTTCGACCAGTTGTCTTCAAGCGCATCGATCAGCTCGCGGACGAAGCGCGGCGACATCGTGATGCGTGACACGACCACACCGGGGATCTCAGGGTCCTCGACCTCGTGATCAACCCGTGCGAATGTCACGGTGAATTCGTAGTCTGAGTGGCTGACGTTGGCGAAGTTCGAGTAGTGCCCAGCCATCAGCTCGGGAGTGGTATGGATGTTCAGGTGCCGTTCACCAGTATCTTCAGACATCACGTAGCTCCATTCGAAACCGGACGAGTCGTTGGTCAGACTACCCGACTGTCCCAGAGGAGACACCGCCGTGACGCTGCCGATTCATACAACGCGCCTCGATATCGTCGTGGTAGGACGCCCATCCGAGGCGTTGCGTCCGTCAATCGCTGACTTCGAACAGCGTCTGGGCAAGATGGTTCGCCTTGAGGTGCACGAGCTGCGCAGCGAGCCGCTGAACGCCGGTGAAGCCCGGTCGTCGGCGATCGAGGGGGACCGAATCCTCAAGCTGCTTGACCGGCTGGGCGACAGCGGTCGCGGAACTCCGTGCCTGATTGCCTGCGACAGCTCGGGCCACTCACTGTCGAGCGAGCGACTTGCATCAACAATCGTCTCGCAGGCGCACGTGGTCTGCGTGGTTGGCGGTGCAGCCGGCCTCGACCGTCGCGTGATTGACCGCGCCACGGTCGTACTTGCATTTGGAGCTGTCACGCTGCCCCATCAGATTGCCCGGCTGGTTCTGACGGAGCAGTGCTACCGCAGCTTCCGAATCGCCCGCGGCGAGCCCTACCATCACTGAAGCGATACGATGCTGCGCATGGCCGCTACTCCAACCACTCCACCCGAAGACACACTTGGCACGCTGCAGGATGCCATCCAGCAGATCGTCAGCGATATTGCGCAGCAGCGTAACGCTGCGGGGACTCCACGGGTCGAGCTGTCACGCCCGACGGAGGAGAAATTCGGGGATTACGCCAGCAATGTGGCGCTGATGCTCGCGCCGGTTGCCAGGGCCAATCCTCGCGAGATCGCGACTGAAGTTGCCGAGCGCGTAACGGCGCTGGAGGGAGTTGCCAGCGTTGACGTTGCAGGACCCGGGTTCATCAACCTGACACTCGATAACGAGTGGTTTGTGGCGACGCTGGCGAGAATCCTTGAGGCAGGCCGGCGATGGGGAGCAGGCGATCCGGGGACCGGCGAGAAGATACTGCTCGAATTTGTCAGTCCCAATCCGACCGGACCGCTCGTGGTTGTCAGTGCGCGGCACGCGGCCTACGGTGATGCGCTGGCCCGCATCCTTGCGTTTGCAGGTCACGATGTTCAGCGAGAGTGCTACATCAACGACACGGGCCGACAGGTTCGACTGTTCGGCGAAGCGCTCGTAGCGCGTGCGGCGGGCCGCGAGGTTCCCGAAGGGGGCTACGAGGGCGAGTACGTGCTCGATCTGGCGCGTGAGCTCGGCGTCGGCGGCGACGATGACCCGGCCGAGGCCGGTGCCCGTGCGGTCGACCTGATGGTTGAACGCATGGTGCCCGTGTTTGAGGGCTTTCGCCTGCACTTTGACCGCATCCAGGGCGAGCGTGAGCTGCATGACACGGGGCTGGTTGACGAGGCGATCGCCGAGTTGGAACGGCGTGGCCACACGTTCGTCGAAGACGGCGCAACCTTCCTGCGCACGACGGCGTTTGGTGATGACAAGGACCGGGCCATCGTGCGTGCGGACGGAACGCCGACATACTTCGCTGCCGACCTCGGCTATCTGCTGCACAAGTATCGGCGCGGTGTCGACCGACTGGTCTATGTGCTGGGTGCAGACCATCACGGCTATGTGGCTCGGCTGCGCGCAGCGGCCCAGGCGCTTGGTCACCCTGCTGACAGTTGCGAAGTCGTGATCATGCAGATGGTCAGCCTCGTTGAAAACGGTGAGCAGCGGAAGATGTCAAAGCGGCGTGGCGACTTCGTTCCCATGACGGAGCTCATCGATCGCATCGGTGTCGACGCGTCCCGCTACTTCCTGCTGCAGCGCTCGCACGACCAGGCACTGGATCTGGACCTTGACCTTGCGACAGAGCAGGATTCCACCAACCCCGTGTACTACGTGCAGTATGCCCACGCCCGCATCTGCTCGATTCTTCGCAAGGCTGAAGCAGAGGGTGCGCGCGTCTTTGACCCATCGCGCGGGGCATTCACCGCAGCGGACAGGTCGGCAGATTCGGCGGGCGAACCGCTCGGACCCACGGAGCGGCGACTGGTCAAACGACTGGCCGAGTTGCCGGTTGCTGTCCGCGACGCAGCCGAGCGTCGCGCACCGCACAGGATCGCGCATTTCGCCCACGACCTCGCCAGCGATTTCAGCCAGTTCTACAGGGATTGCAGAGTGGTCGGCGACGGCGTTACGCCATCCCAGACGTACATGCGCAGCGCGCTTGCAACCGCTGCACGAGACGGGCTGGCAACGTGTCTGGACCTGCTCGGAGTTGCGGCTCCCGACTCGATGTAGCGGCCACGTTCGGGGCCCCATTTCGGGCCAGAATTTCGGCCAGGAGTGGCCAGAGCAGGCTCGCGGGCGATGGTGTGGCATTGACGGTGGGCAGATACTTCCCGCCCCCTGACGAGGAGCCATCCGTCCCCCCGGCTGGCCAGATACCTGAGGTAGGTATTCGAGGATGATCGCTGCGACTGAGACCGCACGTGCGCTTGCACACATGACACCGCGGACCCGAGAACTGGTAACGCCACAGCTGCTCGACAAGAAGCTGGGAATGGGGACCGTTGCAGGCGGCCTCAACGACCAGTTGCGATACCGCGTGGTCGGGAGTGGGGCGCCGTCAACGCGTCAGCTGGTCCCGGACAATGAACTGACGGAGCAGTTTGCTGCCAGTCCGGCGGGGCCACGGCTCGATACGTACATGCGAACTGCACTGGCAAGTACCGATGCCACCGCCGGGGTGGCGAAGATCAAGGGATTCATCTTCCCGGAGGACACCCAGGCGGCTGCCGCTGGCGCGATTCTCAACGTGCTCGATGTCAGTTCGCCGGCTGAGCGCGGCAGGATTCGCCGCAAGGATTCGGTCGATACCTTCTACAACGACATCCGTGGCAATCTCAAGAATGCGGGTGCATGGCACTACAAGGGCTGGCTGACGATTGCTCCCGACACCACGCGCGCACTGCTGACCGGGATCGGTGCCTATACGCCTCATGCCTCGCAGGGTGAGGCCCGACTGCGACGGGGCAGATGGGCTGACTACATCAACGAGGTCGGTGTTCACGAGCTCCAGCACTCGGTGTCCCCTCGTCCGCAGGTACGAACCGAGCACCTGCGCTGGATGGAAGAGGGCACGGCGTCGCTGTTGTCTGAGCTGCCCCAGATCAAGGCCGACACTACACGCCGCACGGGAATCAACGCCCACTCATACGCCGGTCACGTGGGGGCACCGGACTCCGTTGATCTTGAGTGGGGACCGTGGAAGCGACCGACGTTCGACAACAAGCGTGAGGCTTCGGACACGCAGAAATCGAACCAGACCCGCTACCAGGATGGTCCAAAGACGCTCGTCAAGCTGCTCAAGCTCGCCGGTGCGGACGTGTCGACCAAGGCAGGTATCGAACGTGCGCGGCACATTCTGCAGGACCAGTCGGTGTTGTATACGCCGGGGCGAATTGCGGACGAGATCATCGAGCACAATGGACTGAAGTCCAGTGCCCGCGAACGCCTGCACGACCTGGTGGTCGCTGCCAACTCGAGCCGTGAGGCGATGCAGCGTGTCCGCGAGTTCGTCGCCGCCGGCTGACCGCACGGGTCAGCGGGTGCGACCAGCCAGGCTGCCTAGCGGCCCAGTCCTCGCATCATCAGATTGTCGATCTCGTCGAACCTGACGCTCGAGCGCACGAATCGTGTGTCTCGGGGATTTCCAAGCGTGCGGTAGCGGCCCTCGCGGTCCGTCGGTGTGCCGGGACGATCAACATCAACCGGGCGGACGGGGAGTGGCTTCATCGTGGCGCGTGCAATACGCATGTCGGGGAGAACTCCAGCAGTTGCCGATTTCCAAATGTGGCGACAGTTTTTCAGGCAAACACAGCGTTTTGCAAGAAATCATTCGGCGTTGGCCGCAATTGACCGTATGTGATGTCGCTGGTGGCCGTTGCTGGATCAGCTCGCATCGAGCTGACGCGACAGCGATGCAATCGGCGTCTGCCGCTGTCGGATCGCGTTCGTGTCGTGCGGCTGCGCCGTGAGTGAAAGTTCAGTCCACCGCTGTGCCGCGTTCATCATGGCCGTTGCATGGTCCTCGCGACCCGCCAGTTGCTCACTTCGAATCGGGCCGGGGGCTGTGCCCGCAGGAACCCGGCGATAGATCCGCTGGGCATCGGCCAGCGATGCCGAAGCGACGTCCAGGTCGTGCGCCGCCGCGTTGGCGCTGACAAGCCGATGGACCAATGGATTATCGAAGACGATCTCTGAGCGGGGAATTCCTCGATGGGCGTCGACCATCTGGTCGCGCGTTGATGCTGCCATGTCACGAAGTCCGGCAACGTGGGTGGCAACGACATCGAGTTCGCCGCGCTCCAGTGGCGCATCTCCATACGCGCGCCACGGGGCAGTGTCGAGCGCCTGCCACAGCGCGCCCAGGCGCTGTGTGTCGGCGCCGTGGATGGGGTCTCCCGGCAGTGCCAGGGCAGCGCCTCGAATATCAACGTCAATCCGATTCATTCGTTCGACAAGGTTCTTGACGTGCACCCGCTCGCCAAGAGGATGGATCGTCCCGTTGGCATATCGGAGCGCGGCGTCCAGCCGTCGTTCGCTCGAACGAAGGGTGCGAACGGCGAGCTCAACCTGAATGCCGGCCTGCGAACGACCCGGCATGCGGGCGATGAGTCCGTCAGCCGCATGGAGGTGACTCAGCGCCTCAGGCAGAAACTCGCGAGCCTGCCACGTCGAGTTGTTCGCGGCTGTTGCTCGCACGATCAGTCGTGCTTCCTCAAGATGCGTTCGCGCAGACGACATCAGGCTGTCGGCAGCGCGCGCTGCGGTAGCTCCCACGGTCATGGTCCCCTGTTCACCCCCAAAGATGCCCCGTGCCCGGGACATGTGCTCACCGATCTGTCGGCGACTCGGGGCCGTCGGTTTCACGGGAACCGTCAGCTGCAGTCGACGGAACGGCAGACTGGTTACGCAGGAGTTGCTCGAGTGCGGCCAGGCGTTGCTCGACCAGTCGGAGGGATTCGCTGACGGCGGCGCTGTCCGGATGCGAAGCGCGCGACTGGGCTTGCGACTGCGTCTCGTCCGACTCGACGGTCTCTGCGACCAGGGCCGTTGCCAGCGCGGCAGTCAGGATTGAGACGAGGCCGATTCCACCGAACATCAGCACGCCACCCACGATTCGTCCGGCGACACTGTCCGGAACGACGTCGCCATAGCCGACGGTCGTCACCGTTGTTGCCGCCCACCACAGGCCGAGCCAGGGGTCATTGAACTCGTGGGGATCGCTGATCGAAACCGCTACGCCACCACCCAGAATCAGGAGGACCGTAGCCGTGAAGACGAACCGAAGTGCCCGCCGCGACACCACCGCACGCTCACTGACCACCAGGCGGGTCAGCCACGCACCGGGGGGCGTTGCCACGAACCAGTAGGCCACCCGTGCCCCGCCGAAGAGCGCCATTTCTGGTGGGAGCAGGGGGAGCACGCAGATCGTTGCCAGGATGTCGAGCCAGTGGCTGCCCAGGCGGCGAAGGCGCGGCTGCGGTCCGGCCGCAACGAGGATCAGGCTTGCCGCGAAGATGCCAAAGACCCCCCAGCGGACCGCAAGCAGCATCGTGTGCCAGCGTGAGTCGGTCAGTATCGTCGACAGAATTGCGATAAAGGGAATCAGGGCAGATCCTGCAAGTACCAATTCGCGCAATGCATGATCGATGCTCGGGATGTGCATGAATGCACGGGGAAGGCTGGAGCGTCGATCGTTCTTCATCGCTAGTCGTTCATGCTGGCGAGGAGGTCGCGAAAGCGATAGGCAGCAGTCGTGTTGTGCGATTCACCAACGAGCAGCTGCCTCAGCAACAGGCCCTTCAGCTTGTCGGGGGCGTCGTCGCGAATGCTGACCACGGCGCGTTGGTCCACAGCCAGGTCATGCAGGCGACCGCGCGCAGACATTCGCACCACTACGGTCTCATTTCCAAGATCCATCTGATACTCGCACTGGTCGACGGGGATACCGTCAATCTCATCACCGAGCTGGGAGAGTGAGCCGCCCAGTCCTTCGACGATCCGCCGGGCCTGCCAGGCCGCGGCGAATGCGGACTTGATCGGTGAGTGCTCCGCATCGCCAACGATCCAGACGTTCGGTGCCGCGCGTCCGAACTCATCGGTGGCATAGAAGCCATCGGCATCAAGTGGCGGGAGTCCGGCAATACGACGGGCCCGAATTCCTCCCAGTTCGATGACAACGTCGCCGTCGAGGTCCTCAAGGCGCCCGCCCGGAAGTCCTCCGAGAATTTCAACGTTGGTATCGGACAGCCGTTCGGTCAGCAGGTCGGAGACACTCGGCCCCAGCGCGTCGCATGGATTCAGCTCTTCGGTTGCCAGCGACAGTTCGACCTGGTCGCGCAGTCCGATTGAGCGGAGCCACGTGTCGGCCAGAAATGCGATCTCGTATGCGGGTGCTGGCCAGATGCAGTCGGGCAGGACATGGATCAGCAGGCGCTGCATGCGGCGATGTGCGGGATCGCGCAGGTCCTGCAGGTGGTCGCGCAGCGAGTAGGCGTCGTCGAGCGTTCGCAGGCGATGTGCTCCCAGGGCCTGCGGAACGGTGCCCGGCGCGACGACCACCTGGTCGTAGTCGATCGTTCCATCGCTTTCCAGATACACGGTCTGGGTCGTGCGGTCGATCCGTGTGCATGTGCCCTCGACGAACGTGACGCCGTGCAGTGGCAGCAGCTCGTCAAGTCGCAGGTCGAGCCGGTGGGGCGACACGCCGAACGGCACGTAGACAAGGTTGGGGCGGAGACGCAGTGACGGCCATTCGCCGACCAGCGTAACCGTGCTGTCAGGAAATGCCCGTGCCAGCGTCAGTGCCGACTCGACACCTGCAATCCCGCCTCCTACGACGACCAGTCGATCGACTGCAGACACGTCATCTCCCTCGTTCGCGCGCGTCAGGCAGTCATGCTATCCGACGGACCTGCGCTGCCGGTCGCTGCGGGGCGCTATTCGCTCCAGTCGCGCGTGGTGTGGCCGCACGATTCGCATTGGGGATGTCCCATCGCGCTGGGGCGCAACTCGCCATAGCCGCACGCGGGACAGAGCTGACCCGACTCCTCATCCTCGGATGCTCCCGACCCGCCCCCGGTCCACTCCAGATCATGGCCACACTCATGGCAGAAATCATCGTCGTGATCAGCGGTTTCGTGGCACGTGGCGCAGATGCGCTTGGGGGTTGCCTCGGGCTCGGGGGGGCCGAAGAGTGACTCGTACATGCGGCCAGCGTACCCCCGAAACACCGGTTTCACGCAGATACGCCCCGTGGGAGTGGTGTGGCAAGTGGTGCGCCGGGTACGACCGTGCCAGCGCACATCGCGGCCGAGACCCATAGAAGGAGTGCACAGCGTGGGCAGTGAGAATCGGGAAGAAGCAATCGTTGCAGCCGGATGCTTCTGGGGAGTTGAGGCGCGGTTTCGCGAGGTTGAGGGAGTGGTCGACACCGAGGTTGGCTATATCGGTGGCGAGACTGCGCACCCGAGTTACGAGGCGGTCTGCACAGGCGGAACCGGTCACGCCGAGGCAGTGCGGATCGTCTTCGACCCCACGCGGGTGTCGTACCTCCAGCTGCTCGATGTGTTCTGGCGGATTCACGATCCAACCACACGCGATCGCCAGGGCCCCGACATCGGATCCCA
>CAYNNW010000045.1:0-10045 GCA_964398435.1 uncultured Gaiellales bacterium
GGCATCGATGACCGACCCTGAGCGCAGCGAATTCATGCAGCCCATCCTCGACAAGTACGAGCACGAGGGCAGCGCCTGGTACTCAACCGCACGCATCTGGGACGACGGAGTGATCGAACCGGCCCAGACCCGCGATGTCCTGGGCATGAGTCTGGCAATAACTCTCAACGCGCCGATTGGCGATACCAGCTTCGGCGTCTTCCGAATGTAAGTGCAGCTCAGCTGCCGTCGAACACCTGGGTCGACGGCGGGCTTGTGACAAGGCGCACTGCACTGGTCAGTCGATCGATCGCACCCTGGGCGCTTGAGCGGATGACCGGAATGTCGAACGACAGTCCTTCGCTGGCACGCAGCACCTCATCGGCGGCGCGGCGAACGAGTCCCGCAGCGTCACGCGCAAACGAGGTAGCCCCGCTCGGTATCGACGCCGGAAGCACCGACGCGTGGGCCAGCGCATCATGAATGCTCCCGCTGATCCGTCCGAGGTGCATCAGCGCAAGGTCATGCCGAACGGGTGAGTCGAGCGGCATCGAGCGAATGTGCGCGAGTTCGTCGACCGCGCCACGGAGTGGCGTGGTGTATCGGGCTACGCTGGGCTGTGGAGCAGTCGGGTTGATCACGACACGCAGTCCTTCCGTACGCTGTAACACCCGGCGTCGTGGCACGGGTCGCCTTCACATCGCGTCGCACGCCATTCGCCGCCGCCCGCCTCCGGCAATCCGGCCGCCATCGGTGCTGCCGATGGCCGTCACCGGACTGCTCAGCTCTGCCGGGTATGCTCAACAGCATGGAGACTGACCCAACACCAACGAGCACTGCGACAACACTCCCCGACTGGCTGCGCATCGCCAGCGCGATAGGGGCCGGAGTTGGCGTCGCAGCAGTTGCGACAGGCATCTACATCGCGGTAGCAGGGGTCGTTGGAAGCCTTGCGTCGCTGACTCTGTACGTCGTCGTGCCGGCAGCAGTGACCGCACTCACACTTCGTCGATCGCGCTGGTGGGTGCGCCTGCTAGCTGCTCTTGGCTCGGTCTTCGTTGGATTCATCGTGCTCATTGTCGTGTTCATGATCGCGATGGCCGGAATGCAGTTCGCCGCCGTCGGCTAGCCGTCGCGCATGCGCCATCGTGTCAGCGCGGCCGCAAAGCGTTGACGAAGCGTCACATTCGTCGCACTGTAGAAGCAGATACCACGCGCGTGTGCGCTGCGTTCGCCCCACGAACCCTGCGCTCCCCACCAACCACGCGTGACTGGTCAAGGAGCAGATCGTGCAGGCACAGCTTCGACAGATGCGAAAGGCCGGAACCCTCGTGGTTGCGCTGGCCATTGCCCTGATCCTGCTGCTGGGGCTGGGTACCCCGTCGGCATCGGCAGCAGTTCCCGCGGGCTACAAAGGATTGGCGCGCGTTGCTCCGGCCGACCGCGGCTACTATGCACCGGCGTGGCGCTGGTATCAGGGCTCGGGCTGGGCCGGCGGCTGGCGCGAGCGAGACCTGTGGGTCTGGGTGCAGCCATATGCAGATTCGTACGTCTGGACATACCGGAGCGATCGCGGCTGGGTCGCGATGAAAGGCGCCGACCTGGCGCCCTGGACCGAGCTTCGCGGCACGGTCACCTACGGTCCGATGTGCCCTGTCGAGCCGTGCTCCCTGCGGCAGCCCGTCATCCAGCTGACGTTCACCAGCCGCTCGACTGGCAAGGTCGTCGCACAGACCACCACCAGCAGTAGCTCGTATCAGACCTGGATGCCCCCGGGTGAGTACGTCGTGACCGCCAAGCCGTCAGGCATGTACATGTCACCGCGAACCATCCGGCTCGGCGCAACCGGTTCGGCGAAGGTCAACTTCTCGATCGACACCGGAATTCGCTGATCTACTGGCCCGGAAGCGGGCCCACGATCGGCGGTTTGGGCTTCGAGGAGACCCGATCAACGATGTCGCGCCCCCGGTCCACCAGATCCTCGTAGCGGTCGGCATATCCCTCGGCGGTCTCAAACAGCGACTCTGCGGAATCTGCCAGGTCGTCGAGGGCCTCGGGTGCGGCATCTGCGTACTTCCGTGCCGTCTCAGCCGCCTGACGTCGAATCTCGTCCGCGTCGTGGGTTGTCTGCGCGACTTTGGCTGACAGCGTTGCCGTCGCTCCGCCACCGTTGCTCGAGGACGACTCGGATGCCCCGACTCGCGGCCGAGTACCACTGCCGTCGAGCGCGCGTTCAAACCGTCGGCTGATCGAGTCGGCAGCGTATCCCCCTGTTGAAGCCGAATCCCGGTATCCAGCCGGCCCGGCAGGGGTTCGACCGCCGCCAGGGAATCCACCGCCACGCGCTGAGCCCCGTGCGCCACCGCCGCTACCACTGCCAACGAGATCGCCACCGTCTCCGTCGTCGCCGGGCGGAAGTCCACCGCCGCCACGCCAGCTTCCGCCGCCGTCGGGACCGTCGATCCCGCCGATGCCGGTCAGTGCGCTGCGGACGACCGGCAGGACGCTGATGCCCATCGTCACGGCCTCCATCAGCGTGCTGTTGACGCCTTCGGCACCGTTGAGCACCGTGAACTGCCCGACGTTGTCGAAGCTCGCCGCTGCCGCGGTCACGACCTCAGGCAGGCGCTCGACCAGCTGTTGCGTGATCACGGCGTCCTGATTCTCTGCAAGTGCCTCTGCCCGGGCCCGCACGGCGGCACCCTCAGACAGACCCTGCTCCTTCGTGACTTCCGCAATGGCCAGACCCTGAGCTCGGTCAGCTTCACTCTGTGCCAGACCCTGCTGGCGACGCACCTCGGCAAGAGCCAGACCCTGGGCCTTCTGCGATTCACTCTCTGCCACACCGCGCTGCTTGATGACCTCGGCTGCGGCCGTACCCTGTGCTTTTGCGGCTTCGGCCTCGGCAAGACCGGCCTGCTTGGTCTGCTCCGCGCGGGCCATCGCTTCGGCGATGGCCGCATCACGGGCGGCTTCGGCACTCACTCGCACACGATACGCCTCGGCGTCAGCGGGCTTGCGCACTTCGGTTTCGAGTCGCTTCTCCTGGCGGTCCGCCTCGAGCTCCGCAATCTTCGCTTCCTGCACGACGACTGCCTGTCGCGCCTGGGCTTCGGCGAGCGGTCCGGCCTGCTGGGCCTGTGCCAGCGCGGTATCGGCGTTTGCCTGAGCTGCCGCCTGTTGGATGCGCGATTGGCTTTCGGACTCGGCCTTACGTGCCGTCGCCTCTGCCTCGCGCTGCGTGGCCTCCTGGTCAGCATTGGCGCGCGCGATCCGCGCTTCCTTCTCAACACGCGCCGCTTCTGGAGCCGCAAGGTTGCTGATGTAGCCGGTGGGGTCATCGACCTTCTGGATCTGGAACGAGTCGATCCTCAGGCCCAGGCGGTCGAGGTCCTCGCCGCAGGCGGCACGCACGGCCTTGGCAAGCTCCTCGCGGTTGCGCATGATGTTTTCAACGGTCATCGTGCCGATCACTGCACGCAGGTGGCCAGCCAGAACGTTGTGGATCTGGTTGCGCATTTCTTCGCGATCATTGAATCGACGAACTGCCTTGGCGATCGACAGCACATCGTCGCCCACCTTGTACAGCACGACCGCTTCCAGGTCGAGCGGAATGCCCTGCGTGGTAACCGACTCGATCTGGAGCAGTGCCTCCTCGGCGCCCAGCGAGATCCGGGTCATTCGCTGCACGCCGGGCTTCAGCAGGACGCCCTTGCCCACAACAACCTTGAAGTCGAGATTCTGGGCAGGCGCCTCCGGGTCAGCCGCGGTCAGCTGGTCCCGCAGCGCCTTGGGCAACGACGCTCCCATGCCGGTAATCACGATTGCCTCGCTGGCGCCGGCAACTCGCCAGAACATCTTGAACACGATCGTGACACCGATCGCAGCGAAGAAGACGGCCGCAATCGTTCCTATGGGCAGCTCAAAATCCATTGGGTGCTCGCTCCTGAGTCAGTTGCCCGCGCAATCGCGCGTAGTCCGGGCGTGACCTGCCCGCGATTCCGGCATCGAAAACGCGGTACCACCACCCGACTCACTGGCGATCGGGCTCGCGGGGCGATCAGAGGCACCTGGGCCATCAGGGCCACCGTCGGGCGCATCGGTGTCCACGTTGGTAACCGCTCCCTCGAAGCGCGAGCTGATCCCGCCTAGGCTTGATTTCATGCCGTCGATATCTCCGAGTTCACCTGTCCGCCCGCAGGCACCAGCGACCACCGAGCCGTCCCCCCGCCCGATCGGGGGCCTGCGCTTTGAGTACAACCTGCCGTCGCGTATGCCTGGCAATGGCGACAAGGTGATGACGATCGACTTTGTCGAAAACAGCCCACGACTCGAGATCGAGAATGTGCGGATCGGAGTTGGCCGGATGAGCGACATCAGCCCCGTCGCTCCACGGTCACGAACGTTCTCGCCGGCGAAGGTCGACCCGGCTCATCCAATGCAGGCCCGGACAGACGCGCTGGAGGCAACGCTGAGCGAACTGCTGCCCCGCATCCAGTCGAACTATCGGGCCGGCGACAAGCCCAGCAACTCGTTTGGCTGGGCAAACAACGAGTGGACGCTGATGACGCCGACAATGTCGGGCGACAAGCCGTGGCACTGGGTATGGGGGAAGTTCACCGGCAGAAATGCCCCCACCGATCCTGACCTGCGGGCCGTTTCCACGGCATTGGGTGACTATGCCCGCGACGTCTGGAAGTCCTTCGACCACTACGGACGGCCGCGGGCAACCTGACCGCTCGGGGTAGGATCGTCAGCGCTATGGCTGACTCGATTGACTACCAACACATCCGTGTCGAACGCGACGGAGCAATTACGCGCGTAACGCTCGCCCGCCCCGAGGTGCTCAATGCCTTTGGCGCGCTCCTGATTGAGGAGATCGGCGACGTATTTCTGCGACTGCACCGCGACCGGCAGACCCGCGCGGTGGTGCTGGCCGGCGACGGGCGCTGTTTCAGCGCGGGTGCCGATGCGAATTGGATGCGGGACAGCGTCGGCTATACCCGTCAGCAGAACGTGGATGACGCCACGCGATTGGCGCTGATGCTCGATGCGATCGCCGGCTGCGACAAGCCTGTGGTCTGCAAGGTCCATGGTCTGGCAATCGGCGGCGGACTGGGAATCGTCAGCGCAGCGGATTACGTGGTCTCTGCGGATTCGACCATGTTCGCGTTCAGTGAGGTGAAGCTGGGTCTTGTTCCGGCTGTCATCTCCCCATGGGTTCTGAATCGAATCGGTCCGGGAGCCGCGCGGGCACTGTTCGTCACCGGGGAGCGTTTCGACGCGCGACGCGCAGAGCGGATCGGGCTCGTGCATTCGTGCGTCACCGAAGAGCGTCTGGATGAGGAGGTCGATCGGGTCGTCGGCGAGCTGCTGACTGCCGGGCCCGAGGCGATTGCGATCACCAAGCATCTCGTCAACGATGTGATGTTCCACACACCCCGCGATGCAATGGCCCGCACGGTCGAGACGATTGCGAGCAAGCGCACAGACCCCGAGGCCCAGGAGGGATTGGGCGCCTTCCTCGACAAGCGGCGGCCGTCGTGGATGTCACCCGACCATGATCCGGCATGGGTATGACGGTGCCCGCCACACCACGTGTCAGTCGACTGCTGATCGCCAACCGTGGCGAGATTGCCGTTCGAATCGCGCATACCGCTCGCTCGATGGGAGTTGAGACCGTTGCCGTGTACAGCGATGCCGACGCCGGCGCCCCGCACGTGCAGGCAATGGACCACGCAGTGCGCATTGGTCCGGAATCTGCGACCGACAGCTATCTCAATATCGATGCGGTTCTCGATGCTGCACGCCGCGCTGGTGCCGATGCCATTCACCCGGGGTATGGCTTCCTCTCCGAGCGCCCCGACTTTGCAGAACGCTGTGCCAGCGAGGGACTGACATTCGTCGGACCGCAGCCGAGCGCAATGCGTGCGAGCGCCGACAAGGCTGCCGCGAAGGAGCTGGCTGCACGCGCTGGGGTCCCCGTTGTGCCGTCACACGACATCGCCAATGTCCCGGCCGATGCGTATCCCGTCCTGGTGAAGGCGAGCGCCGGTGGCGGTGGTCGTGGCATGCGCGTCGTTCGGACTGCTGACGAACTGCCCGCAGCTGTGGAAGCAGCCCGCCGCGAGGCCGCAGCAGGATTCGGTGACGACACGCTGATCGTCGAAGCGCTGATCGAGCACGGACGCCACATCGAGGTCCAGTTGCTGTGCGATTCGCATGGAACCGCACTGGCGATTGGCGAGCGTGACTGCTCACTGCAGCGTCGACACCAGAAGGTGATTGAGGAAGCGCCTGCCCCTGGACTGCCCGCGCAGCTGCGCACCCAGATTCTCGAGGCCGGGATCGCAATTGCCCGGGCGGCCGGATACACGGGCGCCGGAACCGCAGAATTCCTGGTTGCGGGCGACGGCTCGTTCTACTTCCTGGAGCTCAACGCCCGCCTGCAGGTTGAGCACCCGGTAACCGAACTGGCCTGGACAGGTATTGATCTGGTCGAGTGGCAGATTCGCATCGCCCGCGGCGAGCGGATCCCGGCCGAGATGGTCGACCGCTTCAGCACCGACAGACAGCCCGCGGCCCATGCAATTGAGGCCCGACTGTACGCGGAAGATCCTGTGACGCTGCTTCCAACGGGTGGGCGAATTCGGGCACTGCGCTTGCCGACCGGAGATGGAATTCGGATCGACCATGCGCTTGCCGAAGGGCGCACCGTATCGCTCGCCTACGATCCACTCCTCGCCAAGATCATCGCATCGGGAAGCGACCGCGAGACTGCCCGTCGACGATTGATTTCAGCGCTGGAAGAACTGTGGATCGCAGGGACGACGACCAATCAACACCTGCTGATCCATGCGTTGTCGGGCGATGAGTTTGCCGCAGGAACCCACGACATCACCACGCTTGCTCGCACGCCCCTGTCCGAAGACGCAATCGCGCCCGACGGCGCTGACGTCGCTGCGGCGCGACGTACCCTCATCACTCCAACCGCGGCCGACTCACCGTTCACACCCTCGGCAGGATCCGTACAGTATGTTGCGGGCGACGGCGACACGGTCTGGTTCCGCTCCCGGGGGCGCTGCTGGTCAGCACCACGCGACCAGGTTGACGTCCCCAGTGGTGGCGGTGGCAATGCGTCCGGATTTGCAGAGCTGGAGGCACCAATGCCGGGCACGGTGATCCGGGCACTTGATGAAGGAGCCGAAGTCCGAACCGGCGAGCCTGTTGTCGTGATTGAGGCAATGAAGATGGAGAACGCCATCGCCGCGCCGTTCGACGGTCGCGTGGCTTCACTGCACTGCTCGGTCGGCGAGTTGGTATCCCGCGGTGCCGTCCTTGCCGAGGTCAGTTCGTGACGCCCGAGGACGCCTCACTCACTGCACCTTCTGCAGTTCGCATTGTGGAAGTCGGGCCTCGCGACGGCCTGCAGAACGAACCTGGCACGATCGCAACATCAGACAAGATCGCCCTGATTGAACGGCTCGTTGACTGCGGATTGACCACGATTGAAATCACCAGTGCGGTCCGTGCCGATGCGGTGCCGCAGCTCGCCGATGCAGCTGAGATCGTCGGCGCCGTAGCCGAGCGTTGGCCAGTTGCTATGGACCCGGCTGATCCTGACACCCGCCCGCTGCGTTTTCCGGTACTCGTGCCAAACAGTCGTGGCTGGGAGCGTGTTGCCGGATCGGTGGCCGACATCGCGGTCTTCACGGCTGCGTCTGAATCGTTCAGTCAGCGCAATACGAACACGTCGATTGCCGGATCACTGGAGCGGATTCGAGAGGTGGTCACGCAGGCAGCAGCAGGCGGAGTGCACGTTCGCGCCTATGTCTCCTGCGCATTCGGCTGCCCCTTCGAAGGCGAAATCGATCCGGCGGCAGTCGAGATGTTGTGTGCCCAACTTCTCGACCTGGGAATTGCTGAACTCTCGATCGGAGACACCATCGGCGCGGCGATCCCGATGGAGGTTCGTCTGCTGGTGGAGCGCCTGCTTCCTCTTGTCGACTCGCCAACCCAGCTCGGCCTGCATCTTCACGACACCCGCGGCATGGCAATCGCCAATGCGCTTGCCGGCCTGGAGAGCGGCATTCTCACGTTCGACACTTCAATTGCCGGACTTGGTGGGTGCCCGTTCGCCCCCGGTGCAACCGGGAACCTCGCGACGGAGGACCTCGCCTGGCTGCTGGAGCGGAGCGGAATCTCCACTGGTCTTGATCTGGACCGACTGATCGATACGGCGACATTTGCCGCGTCGCTCGTCGGTCGACCGCCGGCTGCACATGTCAGTCGAGCGCCGGTCTGGAAAGGTGCACCAACTGCACCAAACCCGCGATAGTGAGTCAATTCGCACCGAATCCCACCTATCGGTCACTACACTGTCACTTTCATACCACTTTGCTCGCCGAAGCAACATTCGCGTTACCTTTTAACTGTGGCACTCGTTTACAGCAAACAGACACGTGCGTACCAACCGGCTCGGCCGGTCTGTCGCGTGCAGCTGTCAGGCACAGGTCGACGTGGCCAGCCTGCGAGTGCCGCCAAAACTCGCAGCATCGCGGTCACCCGGCCATTGTCACTCTTGTGGCCGCGTACCCACTGGGACGCGGCCACAGCTTTGTGCGGGGTTACGTGAACGGCCCTCGTGAGCATGCCGCGGACGCAACGATCGAGCGGGCACGAATTGGCGACCGCGCCGCATGGGAACTGTTGTACCTGACATATGCCCCGACCGTTCTGGGATATCTGCGGTCCCAACGCGCTGACGGAGCGGAGGATCTGCTCGGCGATGTCTGGGTTCGAGTGGTCGGCGACCTCCCGTCATTTTCGGGGGGAGCAGCTCAATTCCGGGCCTGGATACTTCGGATTGCGCACAACCGACTCGTCGACCACCGGCGTGTACAGACCCGGCGAAACGAAATTGCGCCGCAGGAATTCCTGCGCGAAGGTGTCATCGACATGGGTACCCATGTCGATGCGCTGACAATTGAATCCGGTGAACGGCTCGAAGAATTGCTCGAAGGGTTACCGGATTCACAGCGAGCGGTGGTGTATATGCGCTTCGTGCTTGACCTTCCCCAGCACGAAATTGCGGAAGTGCTGGACTCATCAATTCCGGCAATCAAGATGCTGCAGCAGCGCGCTCTCCGCGCAATTGCGTCACGCCTCGAAAATGAATCACTTGACGCTCATCAGGGTGGGAGCGCATGAGCAGCATCCCGCCCAACCCCAGCGATCTTCCTGATGATGAGCTGACCGAGTACGAGCGCGCCGCCGTTGACGCAATTCGGCGATCGGGCCACGAAACGGAACCAGTCGTTCACCACCTTATGTCCCAGCACCTTGATCGTGCGATCGAGCTTGCTGAGCGAGGCCGCCGACGAAGCGGCCGCATCACCCGACGGAAAGCCCGCTCCCACCGACTGCATGCTGCCTTGATTGCCGCCGCACTCTTCATTGCCATTCCAACCGCAGGGCTGGCAGGAGCGCTGCCATATGTGGCGCAACGCGGGTTCGATGCAGTCCTCAGATCAGCCGGAATCAGTGCTCGCCCGTTCACGTCGAAACGTCCGCACCCACATTCCACTCGATCCGGCCAGAATTCCATCGCACCAGTCGCATCACCGTTTGCGTTGATGTTGACCAACACTGACGGCGCAACGTGCAGCATCGGTCATGAAATACCATTCCGCGCAATCGACAACCAACACAGAGCGCAACACACGACGGGGCACCAACCGATTGTTGGCGGCAGCTCGACGCCCGCCCCTTCTCCACATGGCGCCAGCCAATCACCCAATTCCAGCGAGGGGTCGACCCCCAATCCGGGCGGTGGTGATTCCGATGATCCCACCGGCCCGTCCTCACCCGATTCATCAGGGACCAATGGCGCCAGCGACCGTGCTGACGGTAACGGCAATAGCAATGCGGGCGGCAACGGCAATAGTGGCGGCAACGGCAATGGCAACGCTGGCGGGAATGGCAACGCTGGCGGGAATGGCAACGCTGGCGGGAATGGCAATGGCAACACTGGCGGGAATGGCAACGGCAACGCTGGCGGGAATGG